>CAMCUO010000004.1 GCA_945879015.1 Chitinophaga pinensis
TTTCATTTTTATATACTTTTGCGATGCTATCAAAATCTGGAAGTTCTTTTAAACATGGAGCACACCAAGTTGCCCAAAAATTTACTATATAAGTTGTATCGGAATCATTTTTAATTCGTTTATCTAAATCTGTAATTTTTAAGATGGGAACATGTTGCGGGAAACAATATAAAAAGAAGAATAGGAATGAAAGGGTTAGTAATAATGCTTTTGTTTTGTGCATAATTCTATTCATAAATGTATTATTGGTAGTCTTTTAACAAAAGACAGGCCTAAATTTCTAATAGTTACATGAGAATAAGGCCGTTCCAAAGGTATTCAATATTGTAATCGATTATCCTCAAAAAAAACATTAATACGGATTATTTTCATAATTTTAGAAACTCATAATTCTAATAAATGCAAATGGGTTCTGTAGAAGAATATAGTATCACTGCTCCAGCAATAAGTACTGCTGGTGTTTACTTTTTTACTACCGACAGTGATATTAATTATGAGGTGCGTTTTGGACGAAGACAAGACAATATTTTGCATGCTACCATTGTGTTTGGTGTAACAAACGATGAATACGAAGGAGAGGAATATACAGTAACAAATAAAGGTGAATTGTACCGAGTAATGACTACAATTGTTAAGGTAGTAAAGATGTTTATGGCTGAACATCCTAAAATGGTGACTTACGAGTTTACTGGTTTAGCCAAAGAAAGTGAACCAGAAGATAAATTAACTTCCCGAATTAACCTTTACAAGCGCTATTTGCCCCGTATTTTTGATAAAGAGTGGAAATTCGATTATGCACGTGGAAATACGATTATAGTTAATCGAATAAAGTAATTTTTTTTCAGAGTTTAATTATAGTCTTATCGTCATCCCTTGCTACGACACGGGATCTCATTATTAGAATGAATTAACAAACAACTGGGAGATGCCGCCCATTCGACTCCGCTCAGGGTGACGGCATTGTGTGGAGTCTACAAGTTTTTATTTTTTGTTCTCTTTCTCTAATCTTTCCTTCTCGAAAATATCAATTAAATTACCTAATTGTTCAACATCGATTCGTTTCGCTTTTATAATTTTATTTTCGTCTAACAGATAAATGACTGGAGTACTATAAATGTCGTATATCTTTTTAGTAACCGCTCGCTTATATTGATCGGGTTGGTATCCGTTGATGAATTGGAGATTGCTGTCCTTGATGAATTTCTTCCAAAGCTTTGGGTTGTCTTCCGTTTCATAAGCATAAATCTGAACACCTTTCGCTTTTACTTTGTTGTACAATTCAATCATTTTAGGCATCTCTTTTTTACAATGTCCGCAACCTTCATCCCAAAATAATAAAATTGTATATCTTGATTTTACATCATACAAAGCAATTTCTTTTCCTAAAGTATCTTGCATGATAATAGCTGGTGCTTTTTTACCAATCAATAAAGGTTTTAAAATAAATGCTCTGTTTATAACTTTATATAATTGAGTTGAATCAATCCAAGTAGTTTGTTTTTTAGCATGGTAACGTTCCACCAAATGAACGAAAACGCAATCAAAGCCCATCACCTTGGAACTTTCATAATTATAAGTAATCCAATTCACTAAGTATTTGAATACTTCTTGGTTTGCCCTTCCTTTTTCAATGATGTAGTCGGTTGAAATGTTAATTGAGTCGCAAATTTGGGGCGTGAGTTTATCAAGGTAATATGATATCTTGTTGTGAAAAATCGGAGTGCGGAGTAGGCGATCGTCACTAAAATCAATGTTATCAAAATAGTGAGATTTGTAATAACGGTAACCAAAAGTACTGTCTTTTCTTCCATTTGGTAAAATCGGAGCTTCTGGGACGATAGGTTCTTCCATGGCCCTGAATATTTTCGAAACAAAAGTTGTCGGATTGTTTTTGATGAAATTCAATTTGTAATTAACAACCTCTTTATCAATTACAGAAATTTTATCGGCAACTATTTTAGCAGAATCTTTATTGTTTTTTACTTTCGCATATAAAGTGCGTAAAGGCTCTATCTCTTTTTGTTTATGGCTCATGAAACTTTGGTATTCATAAAAGAATTTGTTTTCATCCGAACCTTTTACTTTCATGTGTTTAATATAATCGGCAGTGTCTGTTTCTAAGGAAAAATTTTGTCCAGCATCCATCACAAAATCGAAATACTTTTTGTTTGGTGGAACGAATAAATAAATTCCTTGATCATATTTTTCTACAGAAGTAAAAACAACTTCGCCTTTTGCATTAGCTTTAGCTGAATCTTTGATATAATTCTTATCACCATAGTAGCAAGCCAACAAACACATAGAACCTTCTTTGAGTCCTTTAGATGTTATTTTAATCGTACAAGCAGGAGTAGGGTCGCCTGCAAAAATGGAATTGCTAAATAAAATAGAAATTGTGAAGAGTACTTTGAAAAGGTGTTTCATATTCTGTAATTAATTATAATGTTCTATTACTTTTTACTTGCTGGTATTGGAGTTATTATTCTTTCTACAAACTCTGTTTCTGCAGAAACAATGATTTGTTTTTCCGCAATTTTTACGCCACAATTAATAGGATGGCAATAAATAGTCTTAGGCGTTCCATCAGGCATTGCAAAAACCATTTCTGTACCCATAGTTAATGGGCCTTCAAAGGTAAATGGGGTCTCAAATGAACTCTTTAAATTAACATCCCATAAATGTCTTTGTTTGCCCATAAACATAATGTTTAATGGGAAAAGGGCCTCCGTAATTTCAACATAAATCAAATTGGTGGTTGGTTCATAACAAATTTCAACTATTCCATTCACTTTGGTTGTGTAATCAAATTTTCCAACCGTAACTTTTACATCTGTTTCAAAGTTTGCTTTGTTAGGGTGTAGCTTTATTTGTGGTTTAATTAAAGTCCAATTATAAGTACCTTCAACAAACATAAAAGAATAAACAGAGGTGCCTTTTATTTCACCAATGGCAGCAAACATTTTGTTCAAAGCTGATTCTTTCAGAGCTACTATAATATCTTGGTTTTGGCCATAGGAGCAAAAAGCATGGAGCATAAAGATGGAAATGAGGACTTTTCCTCTAATAATTACCATATATTTTAAAAATGTTTATCAAAAATAAGTATTAATCTCATTTAAAGCCCTTATTGAGCTTAATTTATACAGAGTTTTTAATATATTTTTTTGTTCTGAAAAATTTACTTAATTTTGCTATATTAATTTTATAAACCAAGTAAAACCCTAACAAATGAAAAAAATTTACCTTTTATTATCAATGTTCCTTTTGACAGGAACTTTCGTAAAAGCGCAAGACACGTTGCTTTTTGAAGATTTTGAATTAGCAAGATTTTATGATACTTTATTAATTGATTGCCAAGTTTCTGGTACAGTGCCTCCGGGTGTTACTGGCGATATCAATTGGTATAATATGGATTCTGATGGAGATCCTGATGGTTCTGGTGGAGGACGTCCTGATGGTTGGTTTGCTCTTCAGCCTTTTTCAGTAGTTGATCAATATGAAACAGTATATGGTGGAACTCCTCCTGATACAAATACAGTTATTGGAGCAAACACTTGGACTGCTGGTTTATTACCTCAAATGAACTGGTTAATTACTTCTAGTGTTCAATTGGGTTCTGCTGATACTTTATTCTGGAAATCAGCACCACGTCAAACTCCTCGTTATTTAGATGGTTATGAAGTGCGTTTATCAACTACTACTAACGCTGATAACACTTCAGCATTTTCTAACGTATTGTTTAATGCAGCTGAAATGACAGCTACTGGTTCTGATACTACTTTCTCTACATTTACATTCTCAACTGGATTTGTACATGGTCAAGATGGTACTTATATTGATTATACTGATGGTAGCGCTACTGCGGTTCACCAAGGTCAATTGCGTACTTTCTCTGCGCCTTTGAATGCTTATGCTAATATGGCTGTTTATGTTGCTTTTATTTCTACTTCAACGGATGATAACTTAATCTCTTTAGATGACGTTTTAATTCGTGGAACTTTATTCAACGGAATCAATGAAAACAAAAACGACATAGCATTGAATTTGTTCCCAAATCCTGCTACAGATAATGTTCAAGTAAACTATACTTTAACATCTGAAACAATTGTAACTATTAGTTTATTTGATGTAACTGGTAAATTAGTTTCTACTGTTTCTGAAGGAAGCCAAGCTCAAGGTCGTCACTTTGCTCATATCAACACTTCTTCTATCGCTAAAGGTTTCTACACTGTTAAAGTTGAAACTAGCTTTGGACAAAGCACTTCTAAATTAATCGTAAGATAATTTTAGAATAAAAAGAATTAAAAATCCCGTCAAGTTAATCTTGACGGGATTTTTTTATGTATTAATAAAAGATTGCTTCACTTTGCTCGCAATGACGTTTCGGAACAACAGCAATCTTAATAACGTCATTGCGAGGTACGAAGCAATCTCTGCTTATTGCAGCGCTCACTCCTCCTTAAACTCAGAAATAAAATGAAACTTAATCTCCGGATTTTTTTCCTGTGCCATTTGTAGTGCCCAAGCCGATTCAGCTAAAAATACTGGTCGGTCTTCTTTATCCGTTGCCATGTGATGTGCTTTCTCGAAAATAAATTCTTGCAATTTTTTTTGGTCTTTACAACTCATCCAACATGCTTTGTATAAAGAAATATGTTCGAAGTTACAGGAAGCAGAATATTCACTTTTTAAACGATGTTGAATAACTTCAAACTGTAATGCTCCAACAGTACCTAAAACTTTACGATTGTCAGTTTTCTTGGTAAACAATTGTGCTACACCTTCATCCGTTAATTGCTCCAAACCTTTATTCAATTGTTTGGTTTTCATTGGATCGGCATTCACTACATATTTGAAAAGCTCAGGAGAGAATTGTGGAATTCCTTTGAAATTCATTTTTTCTCCTTCGGTTAAAGTATCTCCAATTTTAAAATTACTTGAGTCGTATAAACCAATAATATCGCCTGGAAATGCTTCGTCCACAACACTTTTGTCTTGCGCCATAAATGCAGTTGGATTCGAAAATTTCATATTTCTATTATCGCGTACATGATAATAATTTTTGTTGCGCTCAAACTTTCCGGAAACGATTCTCAAAAATGCAATTCTATCGCGGTGTTTAGGATCTAAGTTCGCATGTATCTTAAATACAAAACCACTAAAATTTTTGTCTTCGGGATTAATTTCTTTTGTATCAGTTGTTCTTCCTTTCGGATGAGGAGCTATTTCAATAAAGCTATCAAGTAATTCGCGAACCCCGAAATTATTTACTGCACTGCCAAAGAATACAGGGGAAACCATCGCTTCGGAATATTCTTCTTTGTCGAATTTAGGATAACCCGCTTCTAATAATTCAACATCACTGCGTAAAGTATTGGCATAATCTTCTCCAATTAATTTATCAAGTGTGCCATCATTCAAATCTTTTATCGCAACCGAATTTTCATCTGTTTGTTTCTCTCCTGAATTAAAAAGCGTCAAACTTTTTTCATAAAGATTATAAACGCCTTTGAAAGTCTTACCAATACTGATAGGCCAACTCAAAGGACGAAGATCAATGCGCAATTCTTTTTCTATCTCTTCCAATAAATCAAAAGGGTCTTTCCCTTCACGATCCATTTTATTGATAAACACAATAACAGGAGTACTGCGCATACGACAAACTTCTAATAGTTTGCGAGTTTGAGGTTCCACACCTTTAGCGCAGTCAATCAACATCACAACGCTATCAACAGCTGTAAGTGTGCGGTAAGTATCTTCAGCAAAATCTTCGTGGCCGGGAGTATCTAATAAATTTATTTTAACGCCCTTATATTCGAAACCCATCACAGAAGTAGCAACGGAAATACCACGTTGGCGTTCAATCTCCATAAAATCGGAGGTAGTATGCTTTTTAATCTTGTTAGATTTAACAGCTCCAGCCGTTTGAATTGCACCGCCAAAAAGCAATAGCTTCTCTGTCAATGTAGTTTTACCTGCATCGGGATGGGCAATTATGCCAAATGTTCTCCGTCTGTCTATTTCTTCTTTTATTGTCATGACCTCACCCCGGCCCTCTCACCTCATCCGTCCTTCGGACACCTTCTCCAAGTGGAGAAGGAAGTAGGTGTAAACTCTCTTTTTAATGAGAGGGAGAAGAGTCCTAATTATTATTTTATTTATAAAATCATTTTGCTTTTAATTGACCTACACGCATTGTTGCTTGTATTTTCCCTCTCCTTTGGAGAGGGTTAGGGTGAGGTTAAATAAAAAACCCTATCCTGCAAAAGCGGGAAAGGGTTCAATTGTATATTTTAAAAAATTATTGTTTTTTCTCAGCGATACGAGCTGCTTTACCAGTCAATTCACGTATGTAGAATAAACGAGCTCTGCGAACAACACCCACTTTGTTTACTTCGATACTATCGATGTATGGAGAGTTTACAGGGAAGATACGCTCAACACCAACACTGTTGCTGATTTTACGAACCGTAAATGATTCAGTAACTCCAGAACTGTTGCGTTGAATAACAACACCTTGGTACTGCTGAACACGTTCTTTTTCGCCTTCTTTAATTTTATAGTTTACAGTAATAGTATCACCTGCTTTGAAAGCTGGGTGCTTTGCTTTTACTGTCATTTGCTCTTCTGCGTATTTTAATAATAAACTCATAACACTTTCTTTTATAATCTGTTAAACAATTCTTCCTCTAAAAAGGATTGCAAATATAAGATTTTTTTACATTGGGAAAGCAAATCAAGCTAAATTTTTGCTTTTTTCTTGAAATAATCAGTGGAAAATGGTTGTTTTTAGGGCTTCAAACACTTCGATTCCTCTCAATGTGGTCTTTCGATTGTGATTTTCAGACAATTGTCTACTTTTTTATTTATTTGTCTATTGTCTACTATTTACTATTTTATTGTGGCGAGGCTATGCTCGCCATCGCGAGTGAAACCTCGCGACCTACTTAAGTAAATCCGGTCTTCTTTCCTCAGTCCGCTTCAAACTCTCCTCATGTCGCCAATTCTCAATATTCGCAGCATGACCTGATAACAGCACTTCTGGGACTTTCATTCCTTTATAATCGGCCGGTCTGGTATAAACTGGTGGTGCTAAAAGATTATCCTGAAAAGAATCTGTTAAAGCTGATGTTTCATCAGAAATTGCACCCGGAATTAAACGGATAATACTATCGCTAATAACAGCAGCAGCTAATTCTCCACCCGATAAAACATAATCTCCGATAGAAATTTCTTTAGTAATAAAATGATCGCGAACTCTTTGGTCCACGCCTTTGTAGTGCCCGCAAAGGATAATGATATTTTTTAAAGTCGATAAATGATTCGACATTTTTTGGTTCAGCAATTCACCATCTGGAGAAGTATAAATTATTTCGTCATACATTCTTTCTGCTTTCAAGGCATTGATGCAATTGGCAATGGGCTCAATGCTCATTACCATTCCAGCGCCTCCGCCAAATGCATAATCATCCACGCTTTTTTGTTTGTGTGTAGAATAGTCGCGGAGGTTAATTAAATTTACTTCTACCAATCCTTTATCAATAGCACGTTTTAAGATGCTATGGTCAAACGGACTTCGTAATAATTCTGGTAAAACAGTAATAATATCTATACGCATGTTGCAAATGTAAGGATAATGTGCAAATTTTTTGTTGTGGTAAATTTATTGGCAGTAAAATTTAAAACTTTATATTTGTGGCTATTAAATTGGAATCTATGACCGCAATCAAACATAACTGGACCGTTGAAGAAATACTGGACATTTACAATATGCCATTATTGGATTTGGTGTATAAGGCTCAAACTGTTCACCGCGAATTTAACGATGCAAGTGAAGTGCAGGTAAGTTCGTTGTTGTCTATCAAAACTGGAGGTTGCGCTGAGGATTGCAGTTATTGTCCGCAAGCAGCACGTTACAATACAGGCATTGAAGTTCATAAATTAATGACCGTAAATGAAGTAAGTGAAGCGGCAGACAAAGCGAAAGAAGGTGGAGCATCTCGTTTATGTATGGGAGCTGCTTGGCGCGAAGTACGTGATAACCGTGATTTTGATAGGGTGTTGGAGATGGTGAAAACGGTAAACGAAAAAGGATTAGAAGTTTGTTGTACACTTGGAATGCTAACAGAAAATCAAGCTCAAAAGCTGGCGGATGCAGGTTTGTATGCATACAACCACAATTTAGATACGTCAGAAGAAAGCTATAAAAAGATTATTACCACTCGTACTTACGATGACCGTTTAGATACAATCAAGAATGTACGAAAGGCAAAAGTATCTGTTTGTTCAGGTGGAATTATTGGCTTAGGAGAAACAACAGAAGACCGAGTAAAAATGTTAAAAACACTTTCTTCTATGGAAGTGCATCCAGAATCTGTGCCTATCAATGCATTAGTGCCAGTTGCAGGAACTCCTTTAGAAGATCAACCTTTAGTTCCAATATGGGACATGGTTCGTATGATTGCCACAACACGTATTGTAATTCCTAAAACAGTAGTTCGTTTATCAGCAGGAAGAACACAAATGAGTTTGGAAGGACAAGCGTTGTGTTTTATGGCAGGAGCAAATTCTATTTTTGCAGGTGATAAATTATTGACCACTCCAAATCCTGATTTTAATACGGATATGGAAATGTTTAAATTGTTTGGATTAACTCCTCGCAAAGCCTTTAAAGGAACAACTCAACCTGTATCAAAAATCAAAGCGGAGACAGTTGAGTCGATCTAAATTTTCAGCAGATTCATTTTTATTTTCTTCTCTTCAAAAGCGACAAGAGCAAAATGCCTTGCGTAAATTGGCTATTCATAGTGATCTAATCGATTTTTGCAGCAATGATTATTTAGGATTTGCTGGTTCGAAAAAATTATCAAAAAATGTTTCTAAGGCTTCTGATAAACTTAAACTATTTAATGGCTCGGGCGGTTCACGTTTGTTAGCGGGGAATACTTCTTATGCAGAAAACCTTGAGACCTATGTTGCAAAATTTCACAACGCAGAAGCTGGTTTGATTTATAATTCGGGTTACGATGCAAATGTGGGTTTGTTTTCTGCAATCGGACAAAAAGGAAATACAATAATATACGATGAGTTGATTCATGCATCTGTTCATGATGGAATGAAAATGTCATCAGCAAGTACCTATGCCTTTCGACATAACGATTTAAAACATTTAGAAGAACGATTAAAAATTGCAGAAGCCGTGCCTGCCGGCAGCCAGGGAATAATATATGTGGCAGCAGAAAGTATTTATTCTATGGATGGAGATTACGCCTCGTTAAAAGAAATAAATGAACTTTGTAAAAAGTATAATGCAAATTTAATTGTGGATGAAGCCCATGCAACAGGAATAACAAGTAATGGAGGAAAAGGTAGAGTGCAGGAGTTGAAATTAGAGGAAGAGATATTTGCAAGAGTTCACACTTTTGGAAAAAGTTTAGGTTGCCACGGAGCTATTGTTCTAGGAAGTAATTTGCTTCGCGATTATTTAATTAATTTTTCTAGAGCTTTTATTTATACAACCGCATTGCCAGTGAAGAGTTTGGTTGCCATTCACGAATCATATAAATTGTTAGAAAAAAGTGAGTCGGAAATAAATCGATTAAATAAGCTGATAGCGGTCTTTAGAAATACTGTTTCAAAAGAAGTTCAATCCGCATTAATAGAAAGTAATAGCCCTATTCAATGCATTATTGTAAATGGCAATTCAGAAGTAAAAAAAATGGCTAAATATCTTCAGGATAATGGTTTTGATGCTCGTCCTATATTAAACCCAACAGTTCCTAAGGGAAAAGAGCGTTTAAGAATTTGTATACATTCTTTTAACACGGAGAAAGAGGTGAAATTACTTAGTATTGCGGTAAACACGTATTTTGACAATAAAAATGCAAGATAAGCAACCAAAATGTTATATTTTCGTTCAAATTACCATAAAGAAAATTTATGCGAAAGATATTTATTACCGGAATAGGAACCGATGTTGGAAAAACAGTTGTAGCATCAGTTATAACCGAAGCCTTGAAAGCTGATTATTGGAAACCAGTTCAGACAGGAAGTTTTTTCTCCACTGACACTGCCAAAGTTCAAAAATGGGTTTCTAACCCAGTAAGTAAATTTCACCCGGAAGGTTATTTATTAAAACAATATATGTCGCCTCATGCTGCAGCTGAGCTTGAAGGAATCGATATTGGTTTGACTGATTTAAAGTTGCCCGATACTACAAATACAACTTTAATAATGGAAGGCGCTGGTGGATTAATGGTGCCTCTAAATCGTAAAGAGTTTATGGTAGATATGATTAAAAAGTTTGATGCTGAGGTGGTTTTGGTTATTCAGAATTATTTGGGAAGTATTAATCACTCATTATTGTCTATTGATCAGTTAAAAAGCAGAGGTTTGAAAATATTGGGTATTGTTTATAACGGAGCTCCTCACGAATTATCAGAAGATATTATTTTGGAATATAGTGGACTAAAAGTGTTAGGTCGTATTAATAAAGAAAAAGAGTTAAACTCTGAAGTAATTTCAAGATATGCTAAGGAGTTTGAGTATCTCAAATAAATTTACTGATATACCAATGTGCAGATGTGCAGATTGTTTATGATAGTATTTACGATTAACTAATTTCCCATTAACTATTTCACGATATTTGATGGGATTTTTCATTTATGACAATACAAGAACGAGATAAAAATGTGGTGTGGCATCCTTTCACACAAATAAAAACTGCTCCGCTACCAATAGCGATTGTAAAAGGTGAAGGTGCTTATTTTTATGATGATAAAGGAAAACGTTATATAGATGGAATTGCTTCGTGGTGGGTGAATGTTCACGGACATGCGCATCCTTATCTTGCAAAAAAGGTTTCAGAGCAATTACAAACTTTAGAGCACACAATATTTTCTGGATTCACACATGAGCCCGCTGTTCGTTTAGCAGAAAGATTATTACAACGCTTGCCACAAAATCAATCCAAAATATTTTATTCCGATAATGGCTCTACATCCGTTGAGGTGGCTTTGAAAATGGCTTTTCAGTATTGGAGCAATCAAGGAATAAATAAAACAAAAATAATTGCTTTTGAAAATGCCTACCATGGTGATACATTTGGCGGAATGAGCGTTGGTGCAAGAAATGCGTTCAATCTCCCATTCTCAAAATTATTATTTGACGTGATTCATATTCCTGTTCCGACAAAAGGAAAAGAAGAAGAAAGTATGAATGCATTGCAAACAGCTTTAAAGCAAGATAATATTGCAGCATTTATTTTTGAGCCATTAATTCAAGGTGCTGGCGGAATGATTATGTATTCTGCTGAAAATCTAGATAAGATGATTGATGCTTGTTGCGCAAAAAATATAATTACAATTGCTGATGAGGTGATGACAGGTTTTGGTAGAACAGCAAAGTTTTTTGCAAATGATTATTTAAAAAATAAGGCAGATATTATTTGTCTGAGCAAAGGGTTAACCGGAGGAGTAATGCCGTTAGGCGTAACGACTTGTGCGAAATTTATTTTCGATGCATTTTTGAGTGATGATAAAATGAAAACGTTTTTTCATGGACATTCATACACTGCCAACCCAGCAGCCTGTTCAGCGGCATTGGCTAGTTTAGATTTGTTTGATGAGCCTGAAGCTTTTGAAAATATTAATCGAATAGAAAAGAAGCATGCTGCATTTTTGCAAAAAATAAAATCGCATAAAGCTTTAATTGAAGTCAGACAATTGGGAACAATCATTGCTTTTGAAATAAAAACAAAAGAGGAGACAAATTACTTAAATTCATTAGCAGAAAAAATTTCTAACTTTTTTATAGAGAAAGGAATTATCCTTCGTCCGCTTGGTAATATTGCGTATATTTTGCCACCGTATTGTATTAAAGATGAGGATTTGGATTATATTTATATAAGTGTTGAGGAGTTTTTGGATGGACAACTTTAAAAGAATACTCACATTTGCAATTGTCATCCCCCTCAGTGTGAAATCATAATTTGACGATATGAAGGAAGATTAGTAAACACAGATTCGTATATTTTTAATAATTCGTTATCCGTAACCATGTTCAAAACAAAAAAAGAATTAGTATTCATCATCCTTGCTGGAATCTTTATCACCAATGCTCTTGTGGCAGAGTTGATAGGAGGGAAGCTTATTTATTTAGGTCCGTTTATTATGAGCGTTGGGATTCTTCCTTGGCCAATTGTTTTTTTAGCTACCGATTTGATCAACGAATATTATGGTCGCTCAGGAGTGAAAAAATTATCACTCATCACGGCTTCTCTAATTGTTTACGCTTTTGTGATTTTGTTTTTTGCTATGGGTGTTCCTGCTGCAGAAGGGATTTCTGTTGTTACGGATGAGCAGTTTAATGGTGTGTTCGGACAAAGTATGTGGATTATTGTTGGAAGTGTTGTGGCCTTTTTAGTTTCACAATTTATTGATGTTAGTATTTTTTGGTTGCTAAGAGATAAAACTGGTGGCAAAATGATTTGGCTCAGAAGTACTGGTTCTACAATTATTTCGCAACTGCTAGATACATTTATTGTTGCAGCAATTGGATTTTTGTTACCTGGCAAAGTAGATTTTGCAACGTTTATAAATATGGCGCTGACAGGATACATGGTTAAATTAATTATTGCAGTTGTTCTTACTCCAGCTATTTATGCTGGACATGCAGGGTTGAAAAAATATTTTGGAGATGAAGCCGATGAAATTATTAAACATACTGCTGAAGAATCATTGCATCATAAAGTGAAAAGCTAGTAAACCCCTGTCACAACCAATTCTGTTCTATTATTTATTTGATGTAAAGCTTCTTTTTCTTTTTTAGTTTTAACTTTTTTTACTTCTTCCTCATCAATTAAAAGAAAAGCTTCTCCACATCCTTTAGGAGTAATTTTCTTAGCGTCAATGTTTTTTTCTTTGGTTAAATAATTAACGCAGGCTCTTGCTTTTTCTTGAGATAATCGCATGTTGTATTCCTCAGAACCTCTAAAATCAGTGTGGTTTGTTAATTCAATTGTAAGACTTGGATTTTTTAATAAAAAATCAGCTAAAGCATTTAATGAGTCTTTTGTAAGTGTATTCATTGCTCCGTATTCGGTAGGAGGAAAAAATAAAATAGTTGGAATTTTAATAATGTCGCCTACTGCAAAAATACTATCGTTAATCGTTTTATTTGTTTTTTTCACATAGCTAGGCTCTTGAAAGGCAAAAAGTACAATCAAAATTAAAAATGCAGAGTATTTCATTTAAAAAATAATTTTATTTCATTACTTAATTCCACGGCATCTACTTTTTCTATCGGATGAAGTGTGTCTTGTAAAATTAATAGTTCACTATTTTTCAAATTTGTGCCACCTGTTTTGTTTCCCCTAAAGTAACCATATTATCATTATCTCCAACACCAATTTTTGTAAGGATGTTAATGCTTGTAAGATTTTGCAACGTTAAGCAGTTTTTGTTTCCAAGAGCAACCATCATATCGGAAGTCTTTTTTAACAAGACTTTCCAGTTGTTTGGTTGGTGGCGTTTTTCTAGTATTTGTGCAAATGCTGGAATTTTTTCTTCAATTTTATTTGTATCCAACATTTTTATTTCTTTTTGCGATATGTCGGGATTCCACTCAAATTTTGTGGCAAGTGTAAATACTTTTTCAATTTTATTCGGATAATATTTTGCCAAGTATAATGCAACATATCCGCCCATGCTGTATCCAAAAATATTTATTTTTTGAATATTGGTTTTATCTAAATAAGTCAGTACATCGTTTGCAAACAATTCTATACTAAAACTGTTTGGCATTTGTTCTCCACCATGTCCACTAAAGTTAAGAGCGTGAACCTCGTAATCATTTTTGAGTGCTTCTGCTAAAGGCTTTAATTGATCCTTTGCTCCAATTGCTCCATGAAGTAGTAAAAGCTTGTGCATTATCTTGTAAAAATGAATGTTAAGATCGATTTATTTTCTTTATCGTCAATCACTAAAATTTTAAATTCGTGAGTGCCTTTAGCAGGAGGATTATCAAAAGTATAAAACAATAAATTCTGTTTGAATTCATATTCTGTTAAAACCCATTTTCCATCAATGGTTGCGAGATATTTTCTTATCCCCGAAAGGTTATCAGTGGCGATCACTCCAATCTTTTTTGCTTTACTTAAATCAGGTATTTGTTCTTTTACTGTTTTAAAAGCGAGTTTTAATTTCGGAGCGACAGTATCTATTCCAACTGCATAATTGCCAAATTCTTTACTTTGAGTAGTCACCCAGCCATCTGCGAAAGCACCACCTTCATAAACTTTCCCGCCTTTTTTGTTTACTGAAACAATGCATGCTTTCGATTGTAAGGAATCAGAAAGATTTACTGGTTTTATGCTTATGGAAATGTTTTTTTGTAAAGCAATATCATCGTTTAGTATTTTATGAATAGGAGAAAACGTTCCAGGAACAGAGCCACGTTTTGAGTAAGTAAAAGCAACATCGTCATACATTGCATCAGCCGGAATGGTAATTTTTATATCATCAGTATTGAATTGATTTTCTTTCAAGCAATCAAATTTTTCTGGTACTGATTTTCTAGTTTTATCAGGAATTGGTTTTGAATTGCTTTTTACTTTTAACATTAGTTCAGTCGTATTTCCAACATAATCTTTTACAATAAATTTCATCCAATGGACTGAATCAGCGCTGAAATTAATGACTCCATTATTTATAATATCTTTATAGATTCCGATTTTATTGTTTTTTGAAATATAGCATTTTTGAATTTTTGTTCCATGCTTTTGTTTTGATTCATAATCGATATGAGCATTTACATAGCGTGAATTTTCGAATGTGAACTTTTCTAACTCATGATAGTAAATTCTTTTCCCTCCTGCTTGAAGTTCAATTGAGAATACACCATTTTTGTTTGTCGATTTTGTTTCGGTATCGTAACATTCAATTCCAAATCCAATTTCTCCATTTACCGAAATGGTGTCTTGTTTCAGATAAGAATATTTTCCTTTTTTATAAATGGGAGCTATTTTTTTAGAACTATTTTTTCCGTTTATGCTTGAAAATTCATTCAATGGATAAATTGCTATTTGAGTAATTCTCGGTTTAACCGAATCGGCAATTAAATAGCCAAAATAATATGGATTGATGGGCATTTCGCTCTTAGTATCACGAATTTCGAAATGCAAATGTGGTCCTTGAGAACCTCCTGTATTTCCCGAAAATCCAATTAATTGTCCTTTTTTGACTGGTAAAAGTTCTTGAGAAAGGAGTGTATCTATTTCATAGGTCTCTTTTGAATGCTGAACATTACTAGTAAATGTTTGAATGTTGTTTTCAAAACTTTTTAAATGTCCGTAAACACTTGTATATCCATTTGTGTGAGCAATGTACAATCCTTTTCCGTAGCCATAAGCAGAGATTTTTATTCGGGAAACATAGCCATCGGCCACAGCATAAATGGGCATTCCTTCTTGGTTATTTGTTCGGATATCAAAGCCAGTATGGAAATGGTTGGGACGAATTTCTCCAAAATTTCCGGCCAAACTAAGAGTTGTGTCTACAGGGGAACGGAAATCGTTTTGAGGATAAGGGGTTTGGGCAAAAACTGAAAATTGATAGAAAAAGAGGCCGAAAGCCAGAAAAATCGATTTTTGCATGTCCAAAAGTATAAAAACCAATGTTAAGAAATATTTTGTAGTTCAGATATTGAGTGTTATATTTGTAAAAACTTGAAATGAACAGATTTAATACTTGATTATGAACGACTTAACTTTAAACATAGGCGATTTAAAAGCAAAAATTGAAAAACTAATAAAATTACACCAAGAGCTTAAAAAAGAGAATGAGCAATTGGCATCTGATAAAGAAAATTTACAAAAAACGATTAACGATCAAAAAGTGACAATTGAGGCCTTAGAAAAAAACAATAAAGCAATAGAGGCATCAAAAAGCGAAGAACAAAGTAAAATAGTAATAGATACAAAAGAAAAGATTAACGAGTTAGTGCAGGAAATTGACAACTGTATTGCTCTTTTGAAGTAGATAAATCAGTTCAAAGTTTAAAGTTTGAAAGTTCAATTTTGAGATATTGATAAAAACTGGAAAACCTAGATTAAGAACTCGAAACTATAGAAATGGCTGAGATATCATTAAAAGTAGTAATTGCTGGGCGAACTTATCCTCTTACTGTAAAGCAAGAAGATGAGCAATCAGTTCAAGCTGCAGCGAAACTTATTAATGAAAAGGTGAAAGAATTTGAGCAAAATTATTCGGTACGTGATAAGCAGGATTTACTTGCTATGAGCGCTCTGAATTTATTGGCAACTCAACAAAATACTCCTAAAAAATCGCCAGAGTTAGAAAGTGAAATCAATCAACTCGATCTATTTGTTTCCGACTACCTTCAAAAAGAGTCCAATCCCTAGTCGGTTTACCTTTTGTTAACAACAAAATGTAAACAAAAATTTCCTTCGCAAGTTTTAGATTGCCCTGCAACTTCTATTTTGGCTGTAGAAAGCTATGTGCGGGTTTAAGGAATATCAACAATTTAATATTTAATTAATTTATGGACAAAATAATATTAGGAGTAATAGGCGCAGGAGGTTTGATTTTGGGAGCTATTATCACATTTATAATTGTGAAAATTGCAAACAAAGGCAAAGCAAGTGGTATTATTAAAGATGCAGAAGCAAAGGGTGATGTGATTATAAAAGAGAAAAACCTACTTGCAAAAGAGAAATTCTTACAATTGAAAGCAGAACATGAGAAGGCTATCAATGAAAAAAATCAAGCAATTCTTCAAGCTGAAAACAGAATCAAACAAAAAGAACAAACGATTTCTCAAAAGCAAGAACAGGTTACTCGAAAAGATGCGGAGTTGGATGCTGTTCGTCAAAATTTAGCACATCAATTGGATTTGTTGAATGCAAAACAAGCGGATGTAGATAAATTTCATCGCAGACAAGTAGAGCAATTGGAAACATTGAGCGGCATGAAAGCCGAAGATGCAAAAGCTCAGTTAGTGGAATCATTAAAAGCAGAAGCTAGAACTCAGGCTATGTCGCATATCAAGGACATAGTTGAAGAGTCGAAAATTTCTGCAAGTATGGAAGCTAAGAAAGTGGTTATTCAAACCATTCAACGAGTAGCAACTGAACACGCTATTGAAAATTCAGTTTCTGTTTTCAACATCGAAAATGATGAAATCAAAGGAAGAATTATCGGTCGTGAAGGTCGTAATATCCGTGCTTTAGAAGCAGCTACTGGAATCGAGATTATTGTGGATGATACTCCAGAGGCAATTATTTTATCAGGATTTGATCCTGTAAGAAGAGAGATTGCTCGTTTAGCTTTGCACCAATTAGTTACAGATGGGCGTATTCACCCAGCTCGAATTGAGGAAGTGGTTGAGAAGGTGAAGAAACAAATTGAAGAAGAAATTATTGAAATAGGAAAACGTACAACTATTGATTTAGGAATTCATGGATTGCATCCTGAGTTGATTCGTATGGTTGGAAGAATGAAATATCGTTCGTCCTACGGACAAAATTTATTGCAACACTCACGCGAAGTAGCAAACCTTTGTGCAACAATGGCTGCAGAGTTAGGATTGAATGTGAAGATGGCAAAACGTGCTGGATTGTTACATGACATAGGTAAAGTTCCAGATGATTCTCCAGAAGTTCCTCATGCTATTTTGGGAATGCAGTTGGCAGAAAAATATAAAGAGAAACCAGAAGTGTGTAACGCAATTGGTGCTCACCACGATGAAATTGAAATGACAACTTTACTTTCTCCGATTGTACAAGTGTGTGATGCCATTAGTGGTGCTCGTCCAGGCGCAAGACGTGAAGTTGTTGAGCAATACATCAAACGATTGAAAGATTTAGAAGCTTTAGCTATGTCTTATCCAGGAGTTGATAAAACTTATGCTATTCAGGCAGGACGTGAATTGCGTGTGTTGGTTGCTTGTGATAAGGTAACAGATAAAGAAGCAGAAACTCTTTCATTTGATATTTCACAACGTATTCAAACAGAGATGACTTATCCTGGACAAGTTAAAGTGACTGTGATTAGAGAGACAAGAGCTGTGAATTATGCTAAATAGTAAAATAGTTGTTGGTTATTAGTTGTCTGTTGTTAGATTAATAAAATTCATAACATACAGCAAATGGCCAACAACCAACAACAAATAACTAACAACAAATTTGAGTAAGTACAAAATAATAATAGAGCCCGATACTGAAAACAGTAATTATTGGAAAGACCTTTGGAATTACAGGGGACTTTTTTATTTTTTAGCCTGGCGTGATATTTTGGTGAGGTATAAGCAAACAGTTATTGGTGTGTTATGGAGTTTATTACGACCCCTTATTACTATTGTTGTTTTTACTATTGTTTTTAGCAAACTAGGGAATTTTAAATCAGAAGAAGGAGTCCCTTATGCAATTATGGTTTGTGCAGCAATGCTTCCTTGGCAATTCTTTGCCAGTGCATTCAGCGAATCGGCAAATTCCTTAATTGCAAATTCTAATTTATTGACTAAAGTATATTTCCCACGATTGATTGTTCCGGCTAGTACCGTGATCGTTTGTCTGATTGATTTTTTAATTTCATTTCTGATTTTGATTGTATTATTCTTTTGGTATCAGTTTATACCAGATGTACGAATTCTGATGCTTCCTTTATTTCTTCTGCTTGCGCTTGTAACTGCATTGGGAACAGGCTTATTCATTGCAGCATTAAATGTTAAATATCGTGATTTTAGGATTGTTATTCCGTTTATTGTTCAAATAGGTTTATATGTTTCTCCTGTAGGATATAGCAGTAACGAAATCTACAGCAGAGATATTCCGCAAATATTTAAATACCTCTATGCAATAAATCCTATGGTTGGGGTAATTGATGGGTTCAGATGGTGTATTATGGGCGGAAACACTCCATTGCACATTCCGGAATTCATTGCATCAATAGGAATCAGTTTATTGTTTTTACTTATCGGCATCAGGTATTTCCGTAAGATGGAAAAATCATTTGCCGATGTGATTTAATTGCTATGGGAAACACTATAATAAAAGTTGAACATATCAGCAAGAGCTACATTCTGAAACATCAGAATACAGAGCGATATTCCACTTTGCGTGATGTAATTACAAATAAAGCAAAAGGCTTAATAAATCCTAAGTCGAAAATACTAAGCGGGCAATCGGAAGAGTTTTGGGCATTAAATGATATTTCTTTTGAAGTTAATCAAGGAGATCGTGTTGGAATTATCGGACGAAATGGAGCCGGAAAATCAACATTATTAAAAATATTAAGTCGTATTGTTTCCCCTTCTAAAGGGCGTATTACAATTGAAGGACGGGTTGCAAGTTTGTTAGAAGTGGGAACAGGATTTCATCCTGAACTTTCAGGACGGGAAAATATTTTTTTAAACGGTTCTATTTTAGGAATGAGTAAATCAGAAATTCAAAAAAAGTTTGATGAAATTGTTGATTTTTCTGGAGTGGAAAGATTTCTAGATACGCCTGTAAAGAGATACAGTAGTGGGATGTATGTGAGATTAGCATTTGCGGTAGCCGCACATCTGGAACCGGAAATTTTAATTGTGGATGAAGTTTTAGCAGTTGGAGATGCTGAGTTTCAGAAAAAATGTATGGGTAAAATGAAAGATGTTTCAGGAGAAGGAAGAACAGTTTTATTCGTAAGTCACAATATGAGTGCGGTGAATCTGCTGTGTGATAAAGCTATTTTGTTAAAAAAAGGCAGTATCTCAAGTGCTGGCAAAACCATTGATATAATAAAAGACTATACAGCTGAGCCTGTGAAAATGTCTTCTACAAGCGATTTTTTAAGTGATTATAAAACAAGAAGAGGGCATGGAGAGGTTCGTTTTTCAGAAGTTGTTATAAACAATGGGGACCCCAATATTGAGCCATCTGAAGATACACGAATAAAATTTTCCGCAATTGTATTCGAAGATGTTCCGAGTATAGATTTCATGTTCGCTGTTTTAGGTACAACTGATAATTTACCTATTACTAATTCAATGCTGATCCCGATATCTGATACATCTGTAAAGGCCGGAACCAAACTGAGTTTTGAATTGGTGATTCCTAAAAACATATTTAGAACTGGTGTTTTTCCGCTTTATTTGTGGATTGGAAAGAAAGGAGAATTAGCTGCAGAAAATTATCATTATGATTGTATTGATAGCGTTTTTAATTTGAATTATGTCAGCCTGAAGGATAGAATAGAATTAGGATATGATCCATTTCAACCGAATGGACTCTTCAATATTAATTTCAAAATAGAAAACAAAGAGTTGTATTAAATAGGGTTTATACATTTATAAAAACAATTGCGTAAAACAGAAGAACTGATTCGTTTGCCAGCTGAAAACAATTGTTTTTGTCGAAACTTATGCAAATAATGTCTCACAGGCAATAAATTTTCCCTTCCATCTGATTACGTAAATAAAAATGAAAACAAAGAAATGAGTTTAAGATCTATTATTTCTAAACTGATACCTCAAAAGGTAAAAGATAAGATTAATATAAAAAAACAGAAAAGTTTTTTTCTGGAAGGCTATAATGACTTTCTTGTGACGGGAAAAACCTCTCAGGATGCATATATGACACTGATTAATCTCTACTGCAGAACAAATGGACGGTTCAATGAAATTATGCATAAGAAATTGGCTGCACTTAATCCGCCAGCAGTAAAAAAAGAGGGTGAGGGTTTGATTGGAAAGTTGAATGAAAAAGATTTTTCAAATATTAATGAAACACTGAAAAAAGATGGATATGTGTCTTTTAATAAAAAAATTCCCGCAGAAATTGTAAAAAAATTATACGACTACGCTCTCAAAGCTCCTTCACTAGCAGCTCCACTTTACGACAAAAAAATTGTTTATGACGAAAATAATCCCGTTTCAGAGATATACAGATTTGATATCCAGGATTTGGTAAACAATAGTGATATTCAAGCTTTGATAATGGATGAATCACTTATAAATGTCGCACGAAATTATTTAGAAAGTGAGCCCATCTTTGATTTTCCAGCAATGTGGTGGAGTACTTGTTTTTTAAAGGAAGCTTCTTCTGAAGCAGCACAATTGTACCATTTTGATATGGATAGAATAAAATGGTTGAAGATTTTTATATACTTGAATGATGTTACTCCCGAAAACGGCCCTCATAGTTATATTAAAGGCTCTCATCAAACCGGAACAAAACCCCAACATCTGTTAAATAGAGGATATGTAAGAATCAGTGATAAGGAATTAAGCAAAGAATATAAAAAAGAAGATTTTATTACAATATGTGCTGAAGCAGGTTCTGTTTTTGCAGGAGATACAAAATGCTGGCATAAAGGTACTCCATTAAAAAAAGGACACCGTTTGGCACTTGAGTTTGAATATACTACTTCAATGTTCGGATCTACTAATCCTAAAATGGAGATTCTAAATTGTTCCGATGCTTTTAAGAAATTTTGCAAGGACAATGAAAGGTATGCTTCTAACTTTAGTTTTAATAATAAATATTGAGCTTTTTACTAACCACTGATGATTAAGTCAATAAATAAAATATTTCCCAAGAATATTTATCGTCATATTCTCTATCCTAGAATTCAACCTTTCTTATTATTTATTAAGAAACGTGAAGGTAATTCTATCCTGGAAAAAGAATATATAAAAAAATTATTCAGATATAAAATTAATTGGCAATCCCAAAATAATAACGTAGTTCTTACTCAAATAATTTCTGACCATGCTTATTGTATCAAGTTGGCGGCATGTGCTTCATTCATCGCTAAAAAAGAGTCATCGAATATTGGCCTTTATGATTCAGAGTCGCGAATAGAGTGGAACAGGGGTTTTAATTTTAACTCTTGGAATTATTTTTTTACTGAAAAGTTTATTACTCGTTTGGATAAGTTGTTTTTGTCATTTGCCGGAAAGGTGATTTACAGGAATACAAATTTATATAAAGACCAATCCTTAGTCAACAAAACATATTTACATTTAAAAAATAAAATATCGCATAAGAATGATATTTTGAAAATTGAAATTGAAGGGATTGTGATTGGCGATCTTATTTATGATACATATCTTCGTTTTGCGGGTAAACCAACTGCAACTCTTGAAGACCCTTATTTAGATGAGATTATTATTGATGCAGTAAATATATATTTTAATTGTAAAAAAGTAGTTGAAGAATTTAATGTTAAAGCACTTGTAAGTTCCTATACTTCTTATACTAAACATGGGATAATTGTTAGGTTGTGTTTAAGTAAAAATATTCCAGTGTATACCATCGGTGCATATTATTCTTTGGTTCATAAAGTATCGAATGAATTTCCTAGTCATTCTAATAACCATTTTTTGTTTCACAAATTGTTTCAAAATTTTAAAAATAAAGATGAGATCATTTCATCATACAAAGGAAATTTTGAAAAACGTTTTGCTGGAGAGATTGATGCTGCAACTTCATACATGAAAAATTCTGCTTTTTCTTCATATAAAACCGATGAATTAGATCAGCTCGACTGGTCAAACACAATTGTCCTACTTGCTCATTGTTTCTTTGATTCACCACATATATACAGAAGTTTGCTTTTTCCGGATTTTTATGAATGGATAACTTATACTTTAGATATATTATCTAAACGGACGAATTTAAGCATTCTCGTGAAGCAGCATCCAAATGGGTTGGAAGAAAACGAAGCTGTTTTTATTAAATTAAAAGAGAAATATAGGAACACTAATATTAAATTTATTGACAAACGAATATCTAATATTCAATTTTTTGAATCTAAACCCAAAGCAATAATTACTGCATACGGAACAGCAGCGGCCGAATTTGCCTACAAAGGATTTCCTGTCCTTACTATTTATGATAATCCTTTTACAGCTTATGATTTTACTCATCTTGCTAAAACAATTGAAGAATATAAGAATTTATTAGAGCATATTGAAGAGCTTCAACCTAAGACTCTTGCAAATGATATAATTGAATATTACTATATGCAGCATTTCTTTTTCTTAAAAAATAGGAATGCCGATTATTTGGAATTTACAAAATATAAAGGACGCACTCATGAGGACGATTTTCTTTTGGATTATTTACCTAAAATGGAAAATAGCTATTTTGATAAATTGGACTCATGTATTAAGGATGGTTTTGAAATGATTGACTGGGAATTAGCAAATCAGTAATAAAATGAGTTTAGCGCCAATTGTGCTTTTTGTTTATAATCGCCCGGAGCATACCTTGCGGACGCTGGATGCTTTGTCCAAAAATACCGAAGCTGCAGAGAGCATCCTTTTTATTTATTGTGATGGACCTAAAAGTAATGCATCAAATGCGCAGCTTGAAAAAATAAAAGAAGTTAGCTGTATAGCAAAATCTGAAATTCGCTTCAAAGAGGTACATGTGATCGATAGAAAAGAAAATATGGGATTAGCATCTTCTGTAATAGCCGGAGTTACTGAAATTGTAAATAAATATGGAAAAATTATTGTTTTAGAAGATGATCTGGTGACTTCTCCTTATTTTTTAAAATTTATGAACGATGCTTTAAATGTATATGCCTTATCCGATGATGTTGTATGCGTTTCTGGTTATACTTATCCAGTAAAAAAGAAATTGCCCGAAACTTTTTTTATTAAAGTAGCAGAATGTTGGGGCTGGGCTACATGGAAGCGTGGTTGGGAGATATTTGAAATTGATGGCGCTAAATTGCTATGCGAAATAGAAAATAAGAACTTAGGTTCTGCATTTGATTTCAATAATAGTTATAAATATACTCAAATGCTTAAAGAACAAATTGAAGGTAAAAATAGTTCATGGGCAATACGTTGGTATGCGTCTGCTTTCTTGAAAAATAAACTTTGTCTCTTTCCTGGAACATCGCTTATTCAAAATATTGGAATAGATGGCTCTGGTACGCATAGTGGAATCTCTGACAAATGGACCGTAAATCTGTCTAGGGTAAAGGTAAATGTGAGTAAAATTACGATTGAAGAAAATCTGAAAGCAAAAAAATTGTTCGTAAATCATTTTGATAGTATTAATAGCTGGTCTTTTCTAAAACTTGTTACCGGTAAGCTGAAATCAATTTTTAAATAGAATGATTTAATTTATAAATAATAAGAATGAAATATTTAAATCTTGGATGTGGAGCAACTTTTCATGAAGACTGGACAAATATTGATTTCGTTTCTTCTTCCGAGCATGTTAGAGCTTATAATTTATTAGAAGGAATTCCTTTTGGTGATAATGAGGTTGACGTGGTGTATCATTCTCATGTATTGGAGCATTTTCCTAAGAGCAAAGCAGTAGATTTTATAAGAGAATGCCATCGGGTTTTAAACCCTGGAGGAATTATCCGCGTAGCAATTCCTGATCTGGAAATAATTGCCATGAATTATATTAAATATCTTAATGAAAGTATAGAAGGTGTTGAAGGGGCCGAACAAAAATACAATTGGTCGATGCTTGAATTATTTGATCAGGTGGTTCGTTCCAAAACCGGTGGTGAAATGATCGATTATATAAAAGATGTTTCCAATAAGAACGATGCTTTTTTAATTGAAAGAAATGGGCAAGAAGTAAAACGGATCATGGAAATGTTCAGAGGCAATACTGCTAAAAAACAAGGTGCTTCGTTTTCTTTATCTTCCCGTTTAAAAGGACTTCCGAAAAGAATAAAAAGAAAATTAATAGCTATACTGTTAGGCAAAGATGACATTGCCTATCAAATTGGTAAATTCAGATTAGAAGGGGAGATTCATCAGTGGATGTATGACCGCCATTCACTTAAAAAAATATTAGAAGATGCTGGATTCAAAAATGTTGAAGTGAAAAACAAATTTGAAAGTAATATTCCCGATTGGAAAAAATATAATTTAGATGGAAAAGATGGGGTTTTAAGAAAACCGGATTCATTATTTATGGAAGCTTTAAAATAACATGAAACTTAATTTTTGCACTTTATTTAATACAAGCTATTTATCACGTGGCTTGGTAATGTATCAATCATTGCTAAAACATTGTGATAATTTTCATTTGTATGTTTATGCTTTTGATGATGTTTGTTATGAATATTTGAGCAATCAAAAATTTCAAAACCTTACTGTAATCTCATTAAAAGACTTTGAGAACGAAGAGTTGCTTAAAATTAAACCATCGAGAACAGCGGGAGAATATTGCTGGACATGTTCTTCATCTACAATTTACTACTCAATGAAAACCTATGATCTTGATAATTGTACTTATCTCGATGCAGACATGTTATTTTATTCTAATCCCCGTGTATTAATTAATGAAATGGGAAGCAATTCTGTTTTAATTACATCTCATAGATATACCAAGGAATATGATCAGTCGGCTGTAAGCGGAAAATATTGTGTGCAGTTTATGACATTCAAAAATACAAAAGAAGGAATGGCTGTATTAGATTGGTGGAAAAATGCTTGTATTGATTGGTGTTACGGGAGAGTAGAGGATGGAAAATTCGGTGATCAAAAATATGTTGATGAATTCCAAACACGATTTACGGGTGTTCATGAATTGAATCATTTGGGTGGTGGCATCGCTCCTTGGAATGTTCAACAATATACTTTTTCATCAAAAGATAAAAAAATAACAGGAAAAGAAATTGTATCGGGCAAAGAATTTGATTTAGTCTTCTTTCATTTTCATGGATTGAAGTTTTATGAAAACAATATTGTTGGATTAACAGGTGAATTATATGAAATCAGAAAAGAAATTCAATCGATGTTCTTTTTTCCTTACATCTCTTTATTAAATGAATCTAAAAAGAACATCCTCGCGGATATAAAAAATGTTGACCCCAACGGAAACGCAGGTGTAGCAACTTATAAGCCTCTGAACTTTAGTTTGCTAGTGAGATTTTATCTTTCCGGACTAAGGCAATCGTTAACAAATATCTTTGGGAAAAGCTTAGAAAAGCGCATCAATCACCATTATTTTTTCTATAATAAATGAGTCTAAATTAGTAACTTAGCCTCTTAAAACAACTGTATGGCTTACATAATTGATTTGAAAACATTTACTGATAAAAGAGGAAATCTTACTGTAATAGAGAAAGTTATTCCTTTTGATATAAAGCGCGTTTTTTATATCTATGGAGTTGATGATTCAAAAAGAGGAGGACATCGTCATCATAAAACAATTCAAGCCGCAATTTGTATCAAAGGTTCCTGCACTATTTATAGTAATGATGGGAAAAATGAAACAGACTTTGAATTAAATCAGCCTAATAAGTGTTTGATTTTGCAACCCGAAGATTATCATACTATGTTTAATTTTTCCCCCGATGCTATTCTTATGGTTTTTGCTTCAGAATATTTTGATGCTGCAGATTATATTCATGAACCTTACTAATCTAAAAAATGATCGAATACGAAAATTTAGGTAAACTGAATGCTCCTTTTTTTGATGAGTATGAAAAGGCTTTCAAACAAACGCTTGAAAGTGGCTGGTACATACTTGGAAATAAAGTTCAAGCATTTGAAACTGAATTTTCAGCTTATTGTAACACAAAACACTGCATTGGATTGGCAAGTGGCTTGGATGCATTGATATTGTCTCTTCGTTCATTTGATTTTGAAAAAGGAGCAGAGGTCATTGTGCCTTCTAATACTTATATAGCTACTATTCTTTCTATAATTCACAATGGATTAAAACCCGTTTTGGTCGAGCCAGATATTGCAACTTATAATATCGATCCTGCAAAAATTGAAGAAAAAATTACTTCAAAAACTAGAGCAATTATGGTTGTTCACTTGTTTGGAAAAATGTGTGAGATGGATTCCATAAATGCGATAGCTAAAAAGCATAATTTAAAAGTAATTGAAGATTGTGCTCAAGCTCATGGAGCTTTATATAAAAATAAAAAAGCAGGAAATTGGGGCGATTTTGGAGCGTTTAGTTTTTATCCGACAAAAAATTTAGGTGCTATTGCAGATGCTGGAGCAATGACAACAAATGATTCAGATTTGGCTGATAAAATAAAAACTTTGCGTAATTACGGTTCTAAAACAAAGTATTACAACGAACTTGTTGGCTTTAATTCAAGATTAGATGAAATTCAGGCAGCATTTCTTTCAGTTAAACTGAAGAAGTTGGACGCTATAAATCAGCATAAAAGAAATTTAGCAAAGTTGTATCTGAGCGAATTAAAATCCTATTTTATTAAGCCTGTTGTTCACCCTGATTATTTTGATGTTTATCATATCTTTAATATTCGACACGAAAAACGTGATGCTTTAAAAGAGTATTTGTTGCAAAATCAAATCAAAACCGAAATTCATTACCCCGTAGCTCCTAATAAGCAAAAAGCTATGGCAGGAATTATTGATAATCAGATTACACCAATTGCCGAAAAAATTCATCAAACTACTTTGAGTTTACCAATTTCATTTTACCATTCCGAACAAGATATTTTGAAAGTGATTGAAGTAATGAATAAATTCTAATTATGTTGAAACTTTCTGTTATTACAATAAATTTTAATAATGCTTTCGGACTCGAAAAAACTATTAAATCTGTTGTGGAGCAATCATTTGATGATTTTGAATTTATAATTATTGATGGCGGTTCCTCTGATTCAAGTGTTGACATAATTAAGAAGTATGCAGATAAAATATCTTTGTGGATTTCAGAAAAAGATTCCGGAATATTTAATGCACAAAATAAAGGAATTGAAAAAGCTAATGGCGAATATTGTTTGTTTTTGAATTCAGGAGATTGTTTGGTTGATAAAAATGTTTTGAAAGGTGTTTTCGAGAATAATTTTTCAAAGGATATTATTTATGGAGATTTGGCTACCGTTGATGAAACGGGTAAAAAAATACATTTGAAAATGCCTGATCGTTTAGGTGTGATACATATGCTTAAAGATACTTTGTGGCATCCAGTTTCATTTATTAAAAAAGAAGTTTTTTCGAACTATGGTAATTATGATGAAACATATAAAATAGTTTCTGATTATGAGTTTTTTGTAAGGACTGTTATAGCTCAAAAAGTTTCATATAAACACTTGTCTATTGAGATAGCTATTTTTGATCGAACTGGTGTTAGTTCTGATAAATTGAAAATGTCTGAATTGATTCAGGAGCGAAAAAGAGTTCAGAATAAATATTTTAATTCTTTTTTACTTTTTTTATTCAGGTTATATAGCAAATTGAGAAATTGATATGGTATCGGTTATAATTCCTACATATAATTATGCAAAATATATCGAAGAAACGCTTAATTCGGTTAAAAATCAATCCTATGCGAATTGGGAGTGTATTGTAATTGATGATGGATCCAATGATAATACTAGAGAAATTGTTGAGAAGTTAGTAAAACAGGACAATCGGTTTATATACATTTATCAAAAAAATAATGGAGTTTCAAGTGCACGCAACAAAGGTGTAAGTATGGCAAAGGGGGAATATATTCAGTTTTTGGATGGAGATGATTTGCTACAGCAGGAAAAACTTTTTTCGCAGATTAAATGTTTTGAAGAAGATAAAAAGATAGACATCGTTTACAATGATGTTCGCTTCTTTGATGATGAAAATTCAAGCAACTTAAAAACGTCCTTAAATGGAAATAAAAAGGAAGATTGGATGCCAAAAATTTCGACTAGCGGAACAGCGTTGGTTGAACAATTTTCAAGAATAAATTTTATAGTTATAAACTCCCCTCTGATAAAAAAGAACATTTTTAATAAAGTAGGAGTTTTTGACGAAACGATGAAGGCATTGGAAGATTGGGATTTTTGGATGAGATGTGCAATTAGAGGTTGCTATTTTCATTTTAATTCAATTTCAAATGCATATGCTTTAGTGCGAGTTCATGATGGAAGTTTAAGTACTCAAAAGTTATTAATGAATGCCGGGCATTTTATGTTTTTGAGAAATAGTTTGAATCATAAGAATATAGGTTTTAAAAGCCGATTGGTAATAAGCATTAAATATGTTGAGTTGTTTTGGGATAGTTTATTTGGAAAAGGCCAATTTGAATCTAAATCAATAGTTTTAGCTTTATTTTCGATTATAATGGTCCCTTTTTATTTAATAATTAAATTAGTCAGATCCGTAAAATAATCTTGAACAAGGTCAGTCACATAACAATTATTATAGTTAGTTATAATGTAAAAGCATTGTTGTTGAAATGCCTTCAATCGATTTATTCAAATTTGGATGAATCTTTAGTGATAGAAGTGATTGTTATTGATAATGATTCCAGCGATGATAGTGTAGAGGCTATTCAAGAATTATTTCCTCAGGTTATTTTGATTGGCAATAAATTTAATGCAGGTTTTTCTGGTGCCAATAATCAAGGAATTCAGATTGCACAAGGTGAATTTATCTTTTTGTTGAATCCTGATACCGAAATAATTGGAAATGCTATTTTTCAACTTGCCAATTATATAGACAATCATTCTGATTGTAGCATTGTTGCTCCTAAATTATTAAATTCCGACAAAACACTTCAAATGTCGGCATGGAACAATCATCATCCAATTGATTTGATAATTGAAACTTTTTATTTTCATAAAATATTTCAACGACTTTCATATTCATTTGAAGAAATGAAAAACACTTTAGAAGTTAAAACATTATCTGGAGCGGCCTTGTTTTTTAAAAAGGAACTAATTCAAAAAATAGGTATGCTAGATGAAAGTCTTTTTTGGATGGAGGATATTGATTTTAGCAAAAGAGCGCAAACTTTTGGTAAATTAATTTACTTGCCATCATCGCAAGTAATCCATCATAGTGGACAAAGTCAGAAAAAAAATTACAATGTAGCTATTGCCAATCAATTGCTTAGTAAACTTAAATATTATAAAAAGCACCATTCTGCACCGGTGGTTATTATTGCTACAGTATGTACATTTATTTTTATTATTTCACGGTTGATAGTATTTACGATTTTAAGTTTTTTAAAACCTATTTATTTAGCTAAATCACGTGCTTATTTTTGTAGTTTAAATAAGTATTTTAAATTTTTATTTTTGAACGATAATAAATTAGTGTAAAATGAAAATTTGCTATTTCGCTGATGGCGAAAGTATTCATGTTGTGCGATGGTGCAAGCATTTTGCTGCTCTTGGATACGAAGTGCATTTAATTTCCTTTAAAAAAGTTAAAATAGAAAACGTAACGGTTCATTTTATTGATTCAGGTGAAATTGCTGTTAGTGGTGGTAATTGGAAAGTGCTATTTAAGTATAAGCTTGTGAAAAGATTGTTGAAAAAAATACAACCTGATATTTTTCATGCACATTATGCTACAAGTTATGGAATTACAGGTGCCTTGTGTGGTTTTCACCCTTATGTTATCACAGCCTTAGGAACAGATGTTCTTATTAGTCCCAATCAATCAAAAACTATTAAACTTCTTTTGAAATATGCTTTCTCAAAAGCTGATTGGATTACAGCAATGGCCGATCATATGAACACAGCGATTGAAGAGTTGGGAGTAGACCCTTCTAAAATTCAAACAATTCCATTTGGTATTGATCCAGCCATTTTTAATAGCTTAAATAAGAAATTAAATAACTATTCATTTGTAATTACTAGCACTAGAAATTTTGAAGCGGTTTATAATATTCTACATTTGATTAAGGCAGTATCGATAGCAAAAAAGCAAATTCCAAATGTTAAGTTGAATTTAATTGGTGCAGGCTCCTTAAAAAATGAAATAGAGCGACTTGTTGAAATGGAAGGATTGAAAGAGTCAACTACTTTTTTTGGAAAAGTTCCACAATTGAAGATCGCAGAAATTCTAAATCAATCCCATTTGTTTGTTACGGTTTCGTTGTCGGATGGTAATAATATTTCGTTAAACGAAGCGATGGCATGTGGAACATTTTGTTTAGCTACAGATATTCCAGCAAATACTCAATGGATAAACGATGGTGAAAATGGGTTTTTAGTAAAAATTAATGATGTTGAAGAGTTAGCAAACAAAATTGTAACTTCATATCTCAAATATGATCAACTTCAAAAGAATGCCGTTCCAATGAATGAGAAAATTATTAAAGAGAAAGCTGTTTGGCAGGTAAACATGGAGAAAATGGAAATTACTTATAAAAAACTTATAGCAAATGGGAAATAGAATTGTAATTATTGGAGCTGGAGGTCATGGAAAAGTAGTTTGTGATGCTATTCTAGCACAAAATGAATACATTATAAACGGTTTTGTAGATAATTCACAACCTGTTGGTTCAACTGTAATTAATAACTATCAGGTAATTGCTGATCAGGATAATATGAATACTTTAAAATCCCAAGTTGATTTTTTTATAGTAGCTATAGGGAACAATAAAATCAGAGAAGAAGTCTTTAATTCAGTTAAGAACATTTTGCAGCCAGCTACTATTATTCATCCATCGGCAGTCATTGGATCAGAAGTGAATATAGGTGCTGGGACTGTCATTTTGGCTAATGCAGTTGTTAATGTATCTTCTCGGATAGGAGAGAATAGTATAATTAATGCTCGCTCAGTGGTAGATCACGACTGTGTAATTGGGAACAATGTTCATTTGTCTATCGGAACATTGGTTGGTAGCAACTCTCTTATAAATAATGGTTATCTAAGCAAGATTGGTGAAAGCATCACTACTTTTTCAAAAGTAGGATAGCCTTTAGTATTATATTTAATATTATTAGAAGATTGAAATTTTGAAAATTCTGATTCTCACACAATATTTTCCGCCAGAAGTGGGTGCTCCGCAAAATCGTTTGTATGAGCTTGCTGTTCGATTAAAACAAAAAGGTGCTGATGTGACTATTTTAACTGCAATGCCAAATTATCCTCAAATGGAAGTGCATCAGCAGTATATAGGAAAGTTTTATTCTTACGAAGACATGAATGGATTAAAAGCTCACCGTTCATGGATTTATGTTTCAAAAAGTAAGGGGATATTTAAACGATTGCTTAATTATTTTTCATTTGTTATAACATCCTTTTGGATTGGCTGGTTTAAGTTAGGGAAATTTGATTTCATTGTTTGTGAAAGTCCCCCCTTGTTTTTAGGAATTACAGCTTATTTATTAAAAAAACTTAAAGGTGCAAAGTTGGTTTTCAATGTCTCTGATTTGTGGCCTGAAAGCGCAGAAAAATTAGGCTTAGTTACAAATAAGTTTTTTTTGAAATCAGCTACCAAACTAGAGGAATTCCTGTATCGGAAATCCGATTTGATTAGTGGACAAACACAAGGAATTTGCGAAAATATTTCGAAACGCTTTCCAGATAAAAAGGTGCATTGGCTCCCAAATGGTGTTGATTTGAGTTATTATAATTCAAATTCAATTGTAAGCAATTGGCGAAAAGAAAACGGTTTTGAACAAACCGATTTCTTGTTTATGTATGCTGGAATAATTGGTCATGCGCAAGGATTAGAAGTAATACTTAAAGCAGCAGAACAATTAAAGTCGCATCCACAAATTAAGTTTATTTTGCTCGGTTCTGGTCCTGAAAAGGAAAAGTTACTTGCTTTAAAAAATGAATTAAATGTTGAAAATGTTTTGTTTTTTGATTCTGTCACCAAAAAAGAGATGCCTTCAATTATTGCAGACATTGATGTTGCAGTGATTCCTTTAAAACGACTGGATTTATTTAAAGGAGCAATCCCATCTAAAATATTTGAAAATTTAGCAATGAAAAAGCCTGTTTTGCTCGGAGTTGAAGGAGAGGCGAAAGAATTGTTTATTGATGAAGGAAAATGTGGTTTAGCTTTTACTCCTGAAGATGAAACAGATTTGAGAAGTAAGGCTATGGAGTTTTTTGAAAACAGAGAACAATTAACTCAATTTGGTGAAAATGGCTATTCCTATGTAAAACAAAAATTCACAAGAGATGAAATTGCTGGAAAGTTCCATGATTTTTTAATTCTCAATAATGAAAAGTGAGCTAGATACTATAAAGCAAGTGTATGCTGAGCGTGAAAATGATTTGGAATTATCGAAAAATCATAGCGGTTCTTATCCTAAGTATATTGTTAAGGAGAGGGAAACCGTTTATAATTTTATCATTCGTAATCAGTTTTCTGATATTAAGAATCTTAAATTGCTTGAAGTGGGCGCAGGAACTGGTATGAATTTAAGCTTCTTTCGTTCTATTGGATTTGGGTATCATAATATTTTTGCCAACGAACTTATAGAAGATCGTTATGAAAAATTGAAGAAGGATTATCCGGAAGTTAATTGTATTACTGGTGATGCCTCAGAAATGAAATCAGAACACAAATTTGATATTGTCTTCCAATCAACCGTTTTTAGTTCTATTTTGAGTAATGAATTGAGGGTAAAATTAGCAGCAAAAATGATTGCCTTAACAAAGGATAATGGAATTGTGCTTTGGTACGACTTTGTATATAACAATCCAAATAATAAAAATGTTAGAAAAGTAGAAGTAGGTGAGATAAAGACGCTTTTCCCAAATGCAAAAAAATATCAATTTTATAAGGTAACTTTAGCACCACCAATAGGAAGAAGAGTAGGGAAGTTGTATGGCTTTTTTAATAGTTTTACGTTTTTAAGAACTCACATAATAGCGGTAATTCATAAATAAATTGTTTAATAAATCTTTTCATACTAAAGCACATTATTACTTAGCAATAGCAATTGCTTTGTGCCTGCCGCTTGTTCGATTAACACCTGTTTTTATTTCTTTATTATTATTGAATTGGTTTATTGAAGGCGATTTTAAAAATAAATTCCGAACTATTTTTAAAAACAAATTAGCTATTCTTTTTGTTGCCTTTTTTTTAATTCATGTTATTGGACTTGTCTATACAGAAAATATGGATTCTGGTTTGTTTGATCTTCAGGTAAAATTTTCTCTTTTAATTTTCCCGATAGTCCTTGTGAGTCGTCCATTTAATCAATCGCAAATAAAGAACATGTTTTGGTCGTTTGTAATCGGAGCTATTGTTTGTTCTTTCATTCTTCTTATAAGGGCAGTATATACTTATATTGTTTTTTCTGAAAATAATTTCTTTTATATTCAATTATCTTTTTTAACACATCCAAGTTATATTGCTATGTATTTTAATTTTGCGATAGCATGGATGATGCATGTCATTTTAAATAAAGACCACAATTTAAACCGCTTTAATACTGTTTTGTTGATTTGTATCATCCTGTTTTTGTCAATAATGATTGTTTTATTGTCATCAAAAGTGGGACTTATTGTTTTATTTAGTCTTTACATTGGTTATATTATTTATTTTATCATTAGCAGAAAAAAGTATGTGTTGGGCTTAGTAGGACTTCTGATTATTGTTTCATCTGCTTATTCGCTTATTCGTTTTGTTCCTGAGATAAGAGGTCGCTTAAAAGCAGTAATTACTGCAATATCTAATAATTCAAGCAATCAAACGGAATCAGAAAGTTCAGCTGTTCGCATTTTAATATGGAGCGCTGCCTATCAAGTTGTTTCAGAAAACATTCTAATTGGTACTGGGACTGGTGATGCAAAGGATGCTTTATTAATTGAGTATGAGAAAAGAGGCATGACTGGAGCTTTAAAGCATAAGCTAAATGCTCATAACGAATACTATCAGGTGTTTGTAAGTATAGGATTGATAGGTTTTATGCTTTTATTAATGTCGTTATTCTTACCATTATATAATGCTTTTACTTCTTCAAATGCGATTTATATCCTATTTTTGTGCATTATTATTATAAATTTTATTCCTGAATCAATGTTAGAAACACAAGCAGGAGTTATATTTTATGCTTTTTTTAACTCAGTACTCTGTTTTAACTTAAATTATAATACCGCTCACAAGAAAAATTAATATTCAATTACGAAAAATATGATTCCATTTTCACCACCGCATATCGATCAAAAAATTGTTGATGAAGTAACAAAAGTGCTTTTGTCAGGTTGGATTACAACTGGTCCTCGCACAAAATTGTTTGAAAAAGAACTATCAAAATATTGTGGAAATCAAAACACTCTTTGTTTGAATAGTGCAACTGCAGGATTAGAAATTATTCTGAGATGGTATGGTGTAAAAGAAGGCGATGAAGTTATTTTGCCAGCATATACTTATTCTGCGACAGCTAACGTTGTGATGCATTGTGGTGCTAAACCTGTTTTTGTTGATGTAAATGCTGTTGATTTTAATATTTCAATAGCTAATATCGAGAAAGCAATTACATCAAAAACGAAAGTAATTATGCCAGTTGATTTTGGTGGACATGTTTGTGATTACGATGAATTAAATGCTTTGGTTGTGAAGTACAAGGATCAATTTTTAGCAAATTCAGAAGAGCAAAAAATGCTTGGAAGAATTTTGGTTCTTTCCGATTCAGCACATTCTTTTGGAGCAACATATAAAGGAAAAAAAGCGGGTTCTTTAACCGATGTTTCTGTGTTCTCATTTCATGCAGTTAAAAATTTAACCACAGCAGAAGGTGGAGCTGTATGTTTGAACTTACCTGCTCCATTTGATAATGAAGCTGTTTATAAAGCATTATGTATTAAAACTTTGCACGGGCAAGATAAAGACGCTTTGGCAAAAACACAAAAAGGCAACTGGAGATATGATATTTTAGAAGCTGGTTACAAATGCAATATGCCAGATATTATGGCTGCGATTGGTTTAGTTGAGCTTGAACGATATGATAGTGAAACATCTAAAGGAAGAGAACATATTTTTAAACAATACGATGAAGCATTTTCAAAATATGATTGGGCTCAATTGCCTGAATATAAAACCAAAGACAAAGACTCATGTTATCATTTGTACGCTTTAAGAATAAAAGGTGTCACTGAAGATCAAAGAGATGCAATAATCAAAGAAATTTTTGATCAGGATGTTTCAGTAAATGTTCATTTTATTCCAGTTCCAATGATGAGCTTCTATAAAAAACAAGGATACGATATCAAAAATTATCCTGTAACTTATGATAATTATTCTAGAGAAATTTCTTTGCCAGTTTATATTGATTTAGATGATAGCAAAGTAAAGCAAGTGATAGATGCAGTTGTAACTTCTGTAAAAAAAGTAATAGGTTAGTATGGGAAAGCGCCTCTTTGATATTTTCTTTTCATTGATTGGCTTAATTATTCTCTTTATTCCATTTCTAATTATTGCAATTCTTATTTCAATTGATTCTACTGGTGGAGTTTTCTATAAGCAAACTAGAGTAGGGAAAGATGCTATTGATTTTGGTTTATTTAAATTTCGTTCCATGTCTTCAGATTCCGATAAATCAGGATTGCTTACTGTTGGTGGTCGTGATAGCAGAATTACTAAAATTGGCTATTCCCTTCGCAAATACAAAATAGATGAGCTCCCTCAACTCATTAATGTTCTTTGCGGAGACATGAGTTTGGTTGGTCCTCGTCCAGAAGTTAGAAAGTATGTTGATCTATACAATTCAGAACAAAAGAATGTTTTGTCTATAAAGCCCGGAATTACTGATTATGCAAGTATTGAATACAGTAATGAAAATGAGCTTTTAGGAAATGCAATTAATCCTGAAGAAGTTTATATTAATGAAATAATGCCTGCAAAGTTAAAACTCAATTTAAAGTATATAGCTGAGAAGGGATTTGGAACTGATTTGAAAATTGTTTTTCGTACCATAAAAAAAATAGTAAGATAGACTCATTGACTTCCGAAGAACCCACCCCTAGCCCCTCCAAGGAGGGGAATAAATATTCCTTTTTAATTATAATTTTTTTTGAAAATATAAGAATCAGTTTTAATCATGAAAATCATGAAAATCTGCGTTCCATTTCTATCCCAAAGAAGTCAATAATCCTTTTAATTCCTCACTTTTATCAGGATAGCCCAACTTTTCGTATGATGAAATTAAATTACGTAACAGGCGTTTGATGATTTCTAAATTAGAACATGGCTCGTAGAAAATGGCAAGAGGTTCTAATTTTAATTGCTTTAAAAAAGCATCAATCTCTTTTTGTCCGAATACCGCTCCTTTGCTAAACGGATTTATGTAGAAAAACACATTACTTCCTTCATTGCCTTCTGTGGATGGAACTCCCATATGTTCTATATCGACATAACATAAAATAAAATGTTCAGGCAAATTTACTCCATAAATTGGAATTTCTAAATTTTGTGCAATAATGGTATAGATGATAGAAAGCAGAAGTGGATTTCCTTTTTTACTTTCTAAAACATTGTTGATGTAGGAGTTTTGAGGAGCATGATAGTTGGTAGTATTCCCACTGAAATTGTGAACATCAAATAAAATGTGGTTGATGATTTTTACTTTTTCAAGTGCAGTTAAATTTTCATTCAGCTCTAACCAAACATCTTGTTTAATTTGATCAATTTGTTTCTTGATTTTTGCAGTGTCGATATCAGGGTATTGGTATCTAGCAATTAATAAAGCTCCTTCCAATAAATTCTGCTGGTCGGGATGCGACCATTCTTTTAAAGCATCTTTAATTAGGTCGAATTGAATTTGGTGAATGATGTTTTCAATTCGGTTTTGAATTAATGTGTCAAACGAATGTTCCCAGGCATCTTCTAAAACAGGAATTACTTCCTGTCCAAGAGATAAAAACTTCATACTAACTTCTTTGAATACCATCTCATCGGGATCATCCAATAAGCTAATAAGTGCGAAGACTTCTTTCTTGTTCATACCTTTGGTTCAAGTTTAAACAAAAGTAGACTCCAGTTTCAAGGTATTTATCGCTTATTCAAAGAAGATTTCAACCTTACTTTGTTAATCTCTCAAGTACGATCTTGATTAATTTCTCTATAGCAGCATGATAATTCTTGCTGTATTCCTTTGCAACACGATTGGCTATAATAGCACAAACAGTGCAGGTTTGGTGGCCAAGCAGTGCCCCCAAACCATAGAGTGCAGATGTCTCCATTTCGAAGTTTGTAATTCGGTTTTCTTTGAATTTGAAATCGGTCAATTGTTGATTAAAATCCTCAACCCAAGGTGTTAATCGTAGTTTTCGGCCTTGTGGACCGTAAAAGCCTGGTGCGGTGGCTGTTATGCCTTTAGTTAGGTCGAAACCTATTTTATTTATTAGCTTTTCGGAGCCTTTTACCGCATATGGATAGGGTAGATTTTTATCCCAATTTGTTTGTTTGATAAATGCTTCTGATAGATCATTTTCATTCACCTTTGGCAAATCCAAATAATAGTTTAATAAACCATCAAATCCTAGTCCATGAGATGAAACAACGAAGCTATCAACAGCAATATCTTTTTGCAAGGCTCCCGAAGTGCCTATTCTGACAATGTTTAAACTAGTATGTTCTTTTTTGATTGTTCTTGTTTTTAAATCAATATTTACAGCAGCATCTAGTTCATTCAAAAGAATATCGATATTGTCTGTTCCAATTCCAGAGGATAAAACCATTATTCTTTTTCCATTGTAAGTTCCAGAATGTGTCACAAATTCGCGGTTTTGAATTTTAAAATCTATCGTATCAAAGAAACTTGAAACGGTTTCAACTCTTCCTTGGTCACCAACAATAATAATGTTTTCAGCTATGTTCTCAGGTAAAAGCTTTAAATGGTATACGCTTCCGTTCGAATTAAGTATAAGTTCTGTTTCTGCAATGATTTTCGTCATGTTAATAGGCTTAAAAAAGGTGAATGTAAATTTGTTAAATAGGATTATAATTGTTTAATTTGTGAGACATACTTCAAAAGTATTTAAAAATTATGATTCAATCTACTAATAAAATATTAGTTCCTATAGATTTTTCTGAACAGTCACTAATTGCTCTTGAACAATCCTTTAATATCGCCCGTGAGTACAATGCTGAAATTACACTTTTACATGTTATTGAGGAAATGGGAGTAATCTCAAAATTTTTCTCAAAAGAGCAGAATGAAGATATAAAAAAGAATGTTCAGAAGGAGTTAGATAAACTAGCAGCAAGTGTTGAGAAAAAAGCAAAAATTACTGTCAATACCTTAGTTGGAAAGGGTAGTATTTATGAAAAAATTGCAGAAGTTGCAGAATTGATAAATGCAACTATGATAATAATGGGAACCAATGGTGATGAAGGAAAACGTAAACTATTCATTGGTTCAAATGCATTAAGAGTAGTTAGAGAGTCTGTTGTGCCTGTTATTACAATAAAAGGAAAGCATCATAGAAAAGGATGCAAAAATATTGTATTACCTCTTGATTTGTCGAAAGAAACTCGTGAAAAAGTTACTAAAGCGATTGAGTTATCTAAGTTGTTTGGTGGCGCAACAATTCGTGTAGTTTCAGTTCTGTTTACTACCGATGAATTTGTTGTAAACCGCCTCACACGGCAACTAGGGCAAGTTAAAAACTTTTTAGAAAAAGAAAATATTGAATGCAGTGCTGAAATAATAAAAGGAATTAAAGGAGAAGAAACTTTAGCAGCAAACATTTTAGAGTATGCAACAAAAGTGGAAGGTGATTTGATTATGATTATGACTCAGCAGGAAGTTGATTTTACAAAATATTTTATTGGTTCATCAGCTCAGGAAATTATAAATCATTCTAAGATTCCCGTTTTGAGTATTCGTCCTTTGCCTAAAAAAGACACAACATCCTTTCCTAATCCATATTAATTTAATTTAATCGATATATCTATGAAGACTTTCAATATTCAAAAAATTTTAATTCCAATTGATTTTTCTGATACATCCATGTTGGCTATTGAACATGCCGGATTTACAGCTCAGCTTTTTAAAGCCGAACTGATTTTATTACACGTAATTGAAAAACATTGGGAACAATTTAGTGTTGTAGCTCCTGAGTTGAGAATTTCTACTCCAAACGAATTAACGGGTGCTATAGAAAAAAAGTTGTCAGAAATAGCGAGTGATATTCAGAAAAAATATGGTGTAAAATCTTTTCATGTAACATCTACTGGAAATATTTTTAACGAAATCCTTTCAGTCTCAAAAGAGTACAATGCCGATATGGTCGTAATGGGAACGCATGGAACATCGGGAGTTGTGGAGTTTTTTATTGGTAGTAATACTTATAAAATGGTTACTAAATCTGAGTGTCCAATCATTTCTGTTCAGTCGCATGCAAAAAAATTAGGGTTCACTAATATTTTATTGCCAATTGATGATTCTGCACATTCTCGTCAGAAAGTGAATCACGCTATTGTTTTAGCAAAACAGTTTGCTTCTAAAATCCATATTCTTGGATTATCTGATTCAGATAAAGAAATTGATGTCAAAAAATTCGAAATTAAATTGGAGCAAATTGAAGAGTACATTAAAAAATGCGATTTGCCTTTTACACGTAAAACTGTTGAAGGAAAAAATCAGTCAAAAACAACATACGCTTATGCTGAAACCGTAAATGCTGATTTGATTGTAATTATGACTGATCAAGATGAAAATCTTACGGGAAGATTTATGGGAACATTTGCTCAGCAGATAATCAATCATTCAAAAATTCCAGTTCTAACGATTCAACCAAAAGTGGCAAATATTCCTTGGGTTCATCCTTATTAATTGATGTTAAGGATTATAAGACCTCGATAATATTCGAGGTCTTTCATTTGTAGTATATTATTTTTACTGAGTTACGCTCCCAAAAACACGTTTTAAAATATCGGTAACTCTAGCAACAGGGTCTTTACGTATTTTAAGCTCCTCTTCACTAATTAACTTAAATAGGCCTTCCATTGCTCTTTCTGTAATATAGGCCGTTAAATCAGGGTTTTGTTTTTCTACAAATGGGACTTTATTATAGTTATTTATAATCGGACTCCAATATTTAGTTAATTCCACTTTATTAATGGCATTTTTAACTACTGGAGTGAATTTTTGTCTCAATTCTACAGTAGTTTTATCTTTTAAATATTGAGTTGCTGCATTGTCGCCACCTTTTAAAATTGCAAACCCATCTCCAATGCTCATTCCTTTTATTGCATTTACAAAAACGGGAGCAGCATCTTTTGCAGCTTCTTCAGCCGAACGATTTAATGTTTCTACAAATTTATCTAGTTGTGCTTCCATCTTTAACTTAATTGCCCAATCTTTTACTTTTTGAGCTTCAGGTGGAAAGGGAATAAATAATTTAGGGTTTTTATAAAAACCATCAACTTTTGAAGCAAATGCACTTGAGTTATTTGTTCCAACTGTTAATGCATCTCTTAATCCGCTAATTACTTCATCATTCGTTAATGGATTTGAAGCTGGTTTTGTTCCAGTATTAATTGCATCTTTTGCAACATTAGCTGTTTCTTGCAACTGTTGTGTTGTACAAGCAGCAATAATTAAAAGAAATAGGGTAGGGAAGATTAATTTTTTCATGTGTTTTATTATTTAATTTCAAATGATAATAAGTTTTCGTTTTCAATAGAAGCTTCGAGTTTATCGCCAATTTTAATTGGTCCTACTCCTTCAGGAGTTCCTGTATAAATCAAATCTCCTTTTTTTAAAGTAAAGAATTTAGATACATAAGCAATAAGTGTATCAAATGTAAAAAGTAAATCTTTAGTGTTTCCTGCTTGAACAATATTTCCGTTTATTGACAAATTAAAATTAATATTGTTTAAATCAGCAATTGTTCGCTTTGAAATAAATTTACCTATTGGAGCGGATCCATCAAATGCTTTTGCTTTTTCCCACGGTAATCCTTTTTCTTTGCATTTAGCTTGAATATCTCTAGCCGTAAAATCTATTCCTATACCAATTTCATCATAGTACTTGTTTGCAAATTTTACATCAATATTTTTTCCTGGTTTATTTATTTTCAAAACCAATTCAACTTCATGATGTATATCTTGAGAGAAATCTGGATAGTAAAATGGCAAATTATTTTTTATTGTTGCTGTGTCAGGTTTCAGGAAAAAGATAGGTTCAGATGGAACTGGAGAGTTCATTTCTTTTGCGTGTTCAGCATAATTTCTTCCAATACAAATTATTTTCATTCTTTAAAATTTGAGAATTTAATTTACAACACTTCGACTACGCTCAGTATGACGTTCCGTTAAACATAATACATTCATTAAATTTTTCTATCTATTAAATGCCATTCTTAATTTTATTTCTGTCAAAACTTTTTTTGTATACAATGGGAAGTCTCCATTCAACATCCATGAATAATATGAAGGCTCATCTTTAAAAACTTGTTCAACGGATTTGCCAATATGTTTTCCAAAATTAAAAACTTCAACTCCCTTATCATTAAAAATAATTCTCCCTGCTAAATCAGCATTTTTATTAATGTTGGTGAAATCGTGTAAGGCTTTTATATCATTTTTTACTGGAATAGATTTAATTCCTTTTCTGTCTTCAAATTCAACACCGTCATATTTTTCAAGTTGAGCCAGAAACACTTCAAATGTTGCTTCAATGTCAGCCTGAGCACTATGAGCATTTATAATTTCTTTCCCACAATAAAATTTGTACGCAGCTTTTAAAGTACGTTGTTCCATTTGGTGAAAAATGTTTTGAACGTCTACAAATCTTCTTCCTTTAATATCAAAATCAATTTCCGCTCTCAAAAATTCTTCAACTAATATTGGAATATCAAATTTATTTGAGTTATATCCAGCTAAATCACAGTCTTTCAAAAAATCAGCTAGACTTTTAGCAAATCCCTTGAAAGTTGGTTCATGCTCAATATCCTTATCATAAATACCATGAATTTCAGATGAGCCAATAGGAATTGGAATTGTTGGATTAATTCTCTTTGTTTTTATCTCCTTTGTTCCATCAGGTGAAATTTTCAGAATTGAAATTTCTACAATGCGATCTGATGCAACATTTATTCCAGTTGTTTCTAAATCAAAAAAGGCGATAGGGCGAGTTAAATTGAGTTGTATCATTTATGTTATTGGTAATAAATTAAGAATTAAATGCTATTTCTGAAGCGTAAAGATTTTTTTACTTTCATTTTGTCCAATGCCAATATCAAAAATAAAGAATGCATCAGTAAAAGGTTTATATCCAACCGCTTCAATTGTAATTTGATATTTACTTGGTGTTAATGCCATAATAAATTTACCAGTATTCGGATTTGGACTATACGTTAACACTAATGCAGCTTTATCCTTTAAATCTTTTATAGTAACAAAAGTTGTAATGTTTTTTGTGCTATCAGAAGTAGTAATATACCCTTGCAAAATGGTTGCTCTATCTTCTGTATCTTCAAATTTTACACGATACAAATCTAAATCACCATAGCCACCATCTCTTACCGCTGAAATATAAGCTACGCGATTATTTTCTGTAAAAGAAATGCAACGATCGTCTCCAACAGAATTTATTGGATAGCCTAAATTTTTTGGAGTTGTCCATGTATTTTCTTCTTCATTCCAAGTAGATTGAAATAAATCGTAATCTCCCATTCCAGCATGGCCTTGTGAAGAGAAGTAGAGTGTTTTTCCATCAGGAGCAATTTGTGGAAAATCTTCTTTGTATTTTGTATTGATTGTTGTACCAAGATTTTGTGCTTTTGCCCATTGTCCGTTTGGTAATTTGCGAGCCATGTAAACATCCGTTTCGCCTAATCCGCCATCACGTTTACTTGCAAAAAAGATTATGTTACCATCAGGTGTAATAGAACCAGCAGTTTCAAAATCTGAATTTACATTGCTATTTAATTTTTTCATTCTTTGGAATACACCCGCTTTGTTCATGGATGAATAAATGTTTCCTAAACTATCTATATGGTCAACATACATGAGCATTGTTTGTCCATCAGGAGTTAAACCAACCGCTTGCTCATCATATAGCGTATTTACTGTTCCACCCATATTTTTTGGTTTTGTCCAAACATCGTTTACGGGAACGGACTGATAAATATCAGATGAATAATAGCCATCTACTTCAACTTGGCCGCCAATATTATCTTTTCTTCTGGATGTAAAAACAATAAATGATTCGTTTGCTGGAATAAAAGGGTAGTAGTCGGGAAATTCAGAATTAATTTCTTTTCCTAAATTCTGAAAAGTAACATTTACGGGATGTTTAACATATTCTTTACCATTCTCACAAGTTTCAATTTGGTGTTCAACCTGTTCTAATTCTGGACCTTTTAAAGTTGCTTTATAGATATTAAATGTTTTTATAGCATCATCAAATCGGCTGGCATATTGGTAGGCTAACCCCAAGTGATATAAAACTTGTTGTTCAGGTTTGGGTGCTTTGCTTGCAGTTTCAAGATATGAAATAGCTAAAGATTTATTGATATTAGTATACAAGTAACAAATCCCAAGTTTATAATTGTAATCGGGATTAGTTGGCTCTTGTTTTAGTAGTTGTTTGTAGGCAGGGATTGCGTAAAGAAAATTGCCGTGTGAGAAATGTTCTTTCGCATCGGCAGGGTCAACTACTTTTGATGTTTTTGGTTGGGCATTTAAGCCATTAATTAACAAAAATGCAAATGCAAAAAATAGTATTTTTTTAAATATAATAGAATAACACTTATTCACCACTTCTCTCTTTAATTAAGCTTTAATCCAAGTTTGGTACCAAAGTACAAAAAATGTTTTTTTTATGAAAGAAATGAGGGGTATTTAATAGAAAAAACGGCTGAAATTAGCTTTCAGAGGTGTTTTCTATTAATGAAGAACCTTAATAAGCTGCTATTTTGATAAATTGATATTTCTCATACATAGCCTTGTTGATTAAATAATCAATATTATATTGTGGTCCACCAACATATGCTTTTATTTTAATAGACTTAATTTTAGAAGCATCAATTCCTTTTTCTCCAAGCGCTTGTATAATTTGCTTTTTTGCTTTTTCAGCTCTTGCTGTTGCTAGTTCCTTATTGGTTTTATAAGCTCTTGTTGGAACTTGTGAAGCACATGCAGTTAGATTAATATTAACACTTCCATTTTTAGTTGCTAGAGCTACTAAATTCTCAATATATTGTTTGAACGGAGCATCTGTTACATCAATTTGAGTAACATTATATTTAAAGTTCATTTGGAAATTTAATTTGTCAACAGTCGCCAATTGCTCATGATTGGTGTTAGTGTTATTGTTAGTATTGCTGTTAGTATTGCTGTTAGTATTGCTGTTAGTATTGCTGTTGGTATTAGTGTTAGTATTGTTGTTGGTATTGTTGTTAGTATTGTTATTAGTAACAGCAGTTGCAGTTGTCTTTGGTTTCGATTTGAATTTTATAGAAGTTTTTGTGTTTCCTAGTACAAATTTTCCGTTTACTTTTTTAGTCTTTAATAATTTCCCATTGCTATCTTTAAATTCAGCATATGATTTTTTTCCAATAACTTTTGTGTCATCTTCATCAAGTGCAACAAGATATTCATCGTTTTGAGGTAAATTTGTAAAAATAAACCATCCTAATTCATCAGTATTAGTAGACTTTATTATCTCACCTTTTGAGTTTAATAAATTAACTTTTAAATTAGTAAAAGGAAAATCTTTTTCATCAACAATTTTTCCGTCAACAGATATAAATAGGTCATCTATCGCCGTGTTGGTAGTAACAGTTGTGTTTGTAGTATTAGTTGCAGTAGTATCTGTTGGAATGTCAGGGCCACCAAGATTTACTGCATTTAAACGAACTTCTTTGTTTATCTCTTGATATGCAGCACTCATTGGAACATCCATTGTTTCGGAGAAAAATTCCTGTCCATCATTCGTATAAGAAAGGGTATAGTTACTTCCAGGAGGAATGATGATTGTAAAGCTTCCATCTCTCACTAAAGGTTTGTAAACACCAGTAACAATACCTGTTTCATTGTTTGTTACAGCTATTTCTAAAAATGGTGGCAACTCTTGTCCTTTCTCAGGAATAATAAATCCTTTGATTAATACTAATGGAACTTCTTTTCTTTCTGGTAAAGAAACCATATAAATATCTTTCTCTCCATATCCTTCTGGACGAGAAGAAGAAGAATAGTAACCTCTTTTTCCGTCAGGAGATGTTACATAAAAAACATCATCATCGGTTGTGTTGATTGGATAACCAATATTAAGAGGTTCTTCCCAAGCATTTGTTTCTTCATTTTTTGAAGAGAAGAAAATATCAAAACCTCCTATAGTTTTATGTCCCATTGAACTAAAAAACAATACCTTTCCTCCAGGGTGTATAAACGGAGATTCTTCGTCATAAATAGTGTTAATTGTAGCACCAGCGTTTATAGACATGCCCCATTTCCCGTTTGGTAGTTTAATACATTTCCAAATATCTCGTCCACCAATTCCTCCCGCTCTATTACTAACAAAATACAAGGTATTCCCATCCGGACTTAAACAAGCGCTTGTTTCCCAATTAGGAGTATTTATATCAGAGCCCATAGGTTGTGGGGCTGTCCAAGTGTTACCTTCTAATGTACTGAAATAAATATCTCCGCCATTGTAATCTTTGTAAATCAATAATGTCTGTGCATCAGCAGTTAGTCCAACCGCAGCCTCGTGACCAATAGAATTAATGTTTTCGCTTACAGATTTTGGTGTTGTCCAAGTGCTGTCTTCCTTTTTGGATGAAATGTATATGTCTTCGTAAAATTGACCATCATCTGTTTTATCCATTCCTGTTCCCTTCGATCTACGAGAAGTAAACATAATTGTATTTTCGTCAGCGGAAAGCACGGGACTATATTCTGGAGCGGATGAATTGATACTATCGCCTAAATTTTTAAGAATGATATTCATTGGTGCTGTAACAAGCAATTTTGCATTATTACTTATTTCAATTTGTCTTTCAACATCTTTAATTAAATCCACATTTTTACTTCTTAAAAATGATTTGAATTTTTCATAATTAGCCAACGCTTCATCAAATTTATAATTGAAATGAAGTGCTTGACCATAATAGTAGAAAGCATTAACAGGAGCTGATTTCTCAGTCGGTTCTATATCGTTGTAGTTTTTTGCTGTATTTAATACCGCTTTTTCAAGATAGTAAAGGGCTTTGTTTTTTTCGGTTTCAGATTTCATGTAACATAAACCTACTTTAAAATTTATGTTTGCATTTGTAGAATCAATCGCATAGGCCTCTTTAAAGTTCTTTAAAGCCAACGTGTAATTGCCTTCTAGAACGAGGTAATTTCCTTCGGTAAATTTTTGGCGATAATCTGCTTTGTCTTGACTTTTTAATGTTACATTAAACAAGACAATAGAAAAAAATAAAACTAAAAATTTATGCATAAAAAACACGTTGTTTAAAATAATAATTTTCCGCATCCATATTGAATAGGAAAAACAGTTGAATTCAGTCAAAAATATCAAAAATAAAAGTCGGAATTGTAAAGGTAGTAAAAAGAAATTAACAATGTTAAAATAATGAAAATTAGTTACTTAGACTCGATTATCTTCATTTCTACCCTTCTGTTTAATTGCATCCCTTTTAAATCGGGTTTCCCATTTGGAAGGAGGTTGGGAGCTACGGGTGCTGTTTCGCCATATCCTTTTGCAACTAAATACTGGGCTTTGATGCCTTTTTTGATAAGGGTTGTTACTACGGCTTGAGAGCGCAATTGAGATAATTTTAAATTTTCAGCATCATTTCCTTTACTATCTGTGTGTCCAGCAACTTCAACCGTTAATTCAGGATAATCTTTCATCAACTGTAATAGTTTTTCCAATTCTAAATTCGATTCTTTTCTAAGTATTGCTTTATTGGAATCGAAGAAAATATTATTTAAAACTATTTTTGAACCTATTTGTACTTTATCAAGCACTATGTTTTTCGTTAATACTGAAAATTCAGGTTGTTTAGGAACATTTACATTTTCGGATTGAAACAAATATCCTTTTGCCTCATAAGAAAGATTATAATTCTGTCCGCGATTTAAAATAAAATAATAAGAACCGGAATCAGAAGTTGTATAATAGGTGTCAATTAATTTCCCAGTTAAATTATCCTTTACGATGATTTGTGCGCCTGCAACTGCTTTACCTTCTCTGTTTTTAACTGTTCCTGCAATACTTATTGTTCCAAGTTTTTTGCTTTCAAGATTAATTCCTTCCATTAAAAGTTCTTTATCAATTTCTTGGTAAGATGAATTTGCGGGAATATTAATTGGAACGTTTATTGGCTGATATCCTTCGGCTTCGAAACTAATGTTGTATGTTTTTCCTTCATCTCCTGGAGTCAAAATCAAAAGATATTTTCCTGTGGTTTGATTAGGTTTCACACTTTGTACAACCAATCCGCTTTCCAAATCAGTCGCCAATATTTCTACCATGACTAATCCTTTTGTTGATCCATCAAAAGTTACAAAACCTTTTATTAAAGTTAATGGCTCCGCAATTGCTTTTTCAAAATTAATCATGTAAAGGTCTTTTTCTCCCTTTCCACCAGCTCTTATAGAAGAAAAATATCCATGCTTTCCATCAGCAGATTGAACATAAAAAATGTCATCATCTGGAGTGTTTATCGGTGATCTTAAATTTTCCGGTATGCTCCATTTTCCATTATCGTCTTTAACTGCTTTGAAAATATCAAAGCCTCCCATATTTTTATGACCTTTCGAACTAAAAAATAAAGTTACTCCGTCAGGGTGTAAAAATGGAGCATCTTCATCATCGGCTGTGTTGATTTCAGGGCCTAGGTTTGTTGGCATACTCCATTGTCCATTTGTTAGTTTTACACATCTCCAAATATCTCTTCCTCCGAAACTGCCTTCTTTTCTGTTACTAACAAAATAGAGTGTATTTCCATCAGCGCTCACACAAGCATGACTTTCCCAATAAGGTGAGTTTACATTACTACTTAATGGATATAATTCGCTCCAAACATCTCCAATCAAATTGCTTAAATAAATATCTCCACCATTCACATCTCTATAAACTAATAATTGTTGACCGTCAGCAGAAACATTTAAGTTAGCTTCGTTGTTGTTTGTATTAATGTTTGTGCCAATAGATTTAGGACTCGACCAAGTGCCATCGCTTTTTTTTATGCAAAAATAAATGTCTTCATAAAATTGATCATTCTCTGTTTTCTCGCCACCAGTGCTTCCTAAGCGATTAGATGTGAAAATTAAAGTAGATTCATCAGCAGAAATTACTGGACTATATTCAGGGAAAATTGTATTGATACTATCACCTAAAGAATTAATACTAACGTTTGCCGAATCTTTGATAAATTCAATAGCATTAAAATTAGTTTCAACTTGCTTCTCTAAATCCTTTGCTAATTCCTTGTTTCTATTGCCAACAATGTCTTTGAATTTATTAAAATAGGTATTCGATTCAGAAAAACGATAAGCTAAACGATAAGCAACCCCTAAAGAATAATAAGCTAATTCAGGAGCTTTTTTCTCTCTAGGATCTTCTGGATTATAATTGTGGGCTACATTTTGAACGGCCTTTTCTAAATAATATAAAGCTTTGTTTTTTTCAGTTGCCGACTCTAAATAACAAAGACCTATTTTATAATTAATATTTGCATTGGTTGAATCAATCCAATATGCGTCTTTAAATTGCTTGAGGGCAAGTGAATAATTTTGTTCTAAAATCAGATAATTACCTTGAGTAATAAGCTCACGATAATCGCTCTTTCCACCTTGAGAAAAAATGGAAGTAGCAATAAGTAAAAAAGAAAACAAAACAATTTTTTTTATCATAATAGGGCATTAAACACTTTCAAAAGAACGCAAAGATAATATTATTAAGGTTTTTGTAAAATAAAAGCACCTATCATTTAGCTGCAATTTTGATTTTTATGTATTGATACTGTTCGTAAGTAGAAATATTCTCGTTCGCATCTTTTTTGTATTCCGGTCCTTGAACAAGTGCTTTAGTTTCTGCAAATTTGATTTGCGACTCCGTTACTCCATTTTTGAGCAAAGCTTTTTGAACTTTCTCTTTCGCATTTTTCGCTCTTAAATCCGACAAGTTTTCATTGCTTCTAAAAGTGCTTGTCGGAACTTGAGAAGCACTCGACTCTATAGTTATTTCAAAACTTGTTTTACTAGTTAAACAGTTAGTCAACTCATCAATAAATGTTTTAAAATCGGCTGCTTCGGTATCAATTTCTTTTTTGTTGTATTTGAAAAACAATTGGAAAGCTGATTTTTCCGGAATGCAAGGGCCATTTTTGCCATTTAATAAAGCATTATTGTTTAATGCTGAATTGTCAATTCCTGCTACTAGATTTGTTGAATCGCCATAGTAAGGTATTTCTTTTCTAATAACTGTATATCCTCGCTTTTTAGGCGCATCAATAATTTCGCTTAATATAGTTCTGTTATTTACTACATATATAGTTTTGTAGGAATTTCCGATAGGAAGATTTGTACCAAATTTTCCAGAGTAACTGTTAGCATTTAATTCTTGAATAGTGTCATTTGTAGCATTGTTGATAATGTATATAATGTTGTTGCTGATGTCTTCTGTTGTATGATTAATAAATTTTCCTAACAAAACTGTAATATCTCTTGGCTCGTTTTCGGGAAACGTAATTAAATAAATATCCTTTTCTCCATAACCACCTTCTTTGTCAGAAGAAAAGAAAGCGCGTCTACCATCTGCAGTAGTAATTAAAAAAACATCGTCATCAGTAGTGTTGACAGGGTAACCATAATTTATAGGAGTTGACCAGTTTCCATTTTCATCATTAATAAAGGAAGTGAAAATATCAAAACCACCCATGGAGTTGTGACCTTTCGAAGAAAAGAAAATTTGTTTTCCATCAGGGTGTATAAAAATTCCATCTTCATCATATTTTGTATTAATAACATCGCCTAAATTTTGTGCAGGGCCCCATTCGCCACTTGGTAATTTTAAACATTTATAAATGTCTCTTCCTCCGAGTCCGCCTCCTCTGTTACTTACAAAATACAACACACGATTATCGGAACTAAAACAAGCATGAGATTCCCAAGCAGAAGAATTGATTGGTGCAGAAACGTATTCTGCAGGTCCCCATTCCTTGCCTTTTAATTCACTTACATAAATATTCCCATTTCCCCCATCATCTTTATAAACTAATAATTTTAATCCATCGGCCGATAAGTTAATGGTAGCTTCGTGTCCTGAACCATTAATGTTTTTGCCAATAGGAGTAGCTTTTCCCCATTTATTGTCAGTTTCAGAATAGGTGGAAACAAAAATATCTTCAAAGTGTTCTCCGGTTGGTAATTTTTTTTCAGTTGTTCCTCCCGACCTTCTGGTTGTAAAAATAATTGTCTGCTCATCCAATGAAACAATTGGTGAATAGTCGGGATACTTTGAATTTACTCCCGGCCCTAAGTTTTCTACTTCCACCTTTTTAGGTGTTTTTACTATTTCTTTCCCGTAATTACAGGTTTCGATATCGTGTTTTATTTCTTCAACTTCTTCAGAAAGTTTTTGGTCGGTACCTAATGCATCAATATACTTTTGATACATTTCTATTGCTTTATCAAATTCGTAATTGAGGTGATATGCTTTTGCAAGATAGTAGTAGGTCGAAAGTGGTGCTTCTTTTTCTTTTATTTCTCCTTGCTCATAAAATTTTGCAATGTTCTTGATAGCAAATTCTAAATAGGGAATTGATTTTGTTTTATAAGTGGCAGCTTTTAAATAGCAAAATCCAATTTTGAAATTCATATTGTGATTTCCTTTATCCATCAAATCAAGTTTGATGTATAATGGTAAAGCTGCTATGTAATTTTCATTAGCAAAAAAATCTTCTGCTTGGTTGAAGATGTTTTTAAAATTTCCTTGAATAAAATTTGCAGAAGCAAAATTTGAAAATGATAAAACAAAAAATGAAAATAGAAGTATAATTTTTTTCATCATGATTATGATAAATAGTTTTTATTTTAGAATTCTCTATTAATATCCCATTGTTCGAGATAATCGGCCACTCTTCGAACGAATTGCCCACCCAAAGAACCATCTACTACTCTGTGATCGTATGAATGTGATAAAAACATAAAATGACGAATTCCTATTAAATCACCTTCTGGTGTTTCAATAACAGCTGGTTTTTTTTTGATTGCACCAACAGCCATAATTGCAACTTGAGGTTGGTTGATAATTGGCGTTCCCATTAAATTTCCAAATGAACCAACGTTTGAAATAGTGTAAGTTCCGCCTTGAATATCATCTGGACTTAATTTTCCATTACGAGCACGGTTTGCTAAGTCATTTACTTGTTTTGTTATTCCAACTAAATTCAGCATGTCAGCATTTTTAATTACGGGAACAATTAAATTTCCTGATGGCAATGCTGCTGCCATTCCAATATTAATATTTTTTCGTTTGATAATTTTAGTTCCATCTAAAGAAACATTTATCATTGGAAAATCTTTTATTGCTTTTACTAAAGCTTCAATGAAGATAGGAGTGAAGGTTAATTTTTCTCCTTCTCGTTTTTCAAAACTGCTTTTTACTTTTTCTCTCCATTTAACTATGTTGGTAACATCTGCTTCAACAAATGAAGTAACGTGTGGGGAAGTTTGAACGCTCATTACCATGTGGTCGGCAATTAGCTTGCGCATGCGATCCATTTCAATAATTTCATCTCCTGCATTAACAGAAATTGCAGGTTTTGAATGATTAGCTCCGTTTGAAGAAACTTCTTGAACAACTTTTGTAGCCGTACTGGTATGTTTTCCTTTGGTTGGAATGTAAGATAGAATGTCATTTTTAGTAACTCTTCCATTAGCGCCTGTTCCAGAGATGCTTTCCAATTCTGCCATTGCAATTCCTTCTTGTTTCGCAATGTTGCGAACCAATGGAGAAAAGAATTTCCCAGAACTGCTTTTTTCTAAAGAAACAACTTCTTTTACAGCAGTATTAGCCAATTCTTTTTGAACAGTTGTTATTTGGATAGATACAGGAGTTTTTACTTCAGGCGTTTCTATTGTTGCGTTTGCATCAGTTGAAATAATGGCAATAGCTTTCCCAACCTGAACAACATCTCCTTCGTTGTATAATCTTTTTATTAATGTTCCTTCAGTTGTTGAAGGTATTTCGGAATCTACTTTATCTGTGGCGATTTCCAATACAGTTTCATCAGCCGCTATTTTATCGCCTTCTTTTTTTAACCACTTGATAATTGTTGCCTCAGCAACACTTTCGCCCATTTTGGGCATAATTAACTCTACCTGTGCCATAATCTTGTAATCTGCTTGTTTTAACCCTAATTTAAGAGCTACAAAAATAAACTAATATTTTAGATGGCAATGTAAGAATTAGGCAAATTATAGGCTGTTTTTTGTATGAATTTTGCTGTTTTTAACCAAAAAAGCCACGTATTTTTATTAAATGGCTTCATCAATGTCGTTTTTTTAAGAAAAAGGTTAATTATAAACGTCATGCGAGGGAACCGTAGCCATGCCCGAATGAATTCGTTCAGGCGGGCAATCTCATACATAATGCTGATTAGAAGATTTATGCTTCTCACAAACATTCTCTGCCTGTTGGCGAGATTGCCACATCCCGCGAAAATGCGGGACTCGCAATGACGATCCGAAAAAAGATTTGCCCTTAACTAAACGACATTGATGGCTCTATCTGGTTTCTTTACTGACTTCTTTTAAGCAAAAAGCGGAAAGTCCTTCATCAGCTTATTTACTTCTTTTTTAACTTCTAAAATAGCTTTTTCATTGGCATGATTCATAAGTACTTTGTCGATTAAATTTACAATCTTAGGAATCTGCTTTTCTTTGATTCCACGGGTTGTTATGGCTGATGTTCCGATTCGAATTCCTGATGTAACAAAAGGAGATTTATCGTCAAATGGAACCATGTTTTTATTAACTGTTATGTCGGCTTTTACAAGCGTGTTTTCTGCTAGTTTTCCTGTCAAATCCTTCGAACGAAGATCAATTAACATGCAATGGTTGTCTGTCCCACCTGATATAACTTTGTATCCCTTGTCAACAAAGCACTTCGCCATTAATTTTGCATTTTTCATGACTTGAATGCAGTATTTCATGTAACTATCATCCAAAGCTTCCGCAAATGCTACTGCTTTCGCTGCAATAACATGTTCTAGCGGTCCGCCTTGAGTTCCTGGAAATACAGCAGCATCAAGTAATTGTGACATCATTTTTATCTCTCCTTTTGGTGTTTTGTCTCCCCAAGGATTTGGAAAATCTTTCCCCATCATAATCATTCCTCCGCGCGGTCCACGCAATGTTTTGTGCGTAGTTGTTGTAACAATATGGCAGTGTGGCAATGGGTCATTCATCAAACCTCTTGCTATTAATCCTGATGGATGAGAAATATCTGCCATTAATAAGGCTCCTACTTTATTTGCTACAGCTCTTAATTTTTTGTAGTCCCAATCACGAGAATAAGAAGACGCGCCACAGATAATTAATTTTGGTTTTTCTTTAATCGCTATTGCTTCAATTTTATTAAAATCAACGCGACCCGTTTTTTCTTCTACTCCATAAAAACTTGGAACATATAATTTCCCAGAAAAGTTAACTGGAGAACCATGTGTGAGATGCCCGCCATGAGAAAGATCAAAGCCTAAAATTTTGTCGCCAGGTTTTAAAACAGCTAGCATAACTGCTGCATTTGCTTGTGCGCCCGAATGTGGCTGTACATTTGCCCATGCAGCATTAAACAATTTTTTAGCACGATCAATCGCTAATTGTTCTACTTTGTCGACCACTTCACATCCTCCATAATATCTTTTTCCGGGAAGACCTTCGGCATATTTATTAGTAAGTACCGAACCCATTGCTTTCATTACGCTTTCGCTCACGTAATTTTCAGAAGCTATTAATTCAAGTCCAATTGTTTGGCGTTTTTTTTCTTCGGCAATAAGATTAAAAATGGCAGTGTCTTTTTTCATAATGATATTAATATTTGAATAATTTGAGTTGCAAAAGTATAGCTATAAAAGTTTATTGAAAATATACAAAAGCTGCACTTAAGTTTTTTAGTGTTTTTTGATTAATTAAGAAATACAAGTTTTTAGTTCTTGCAGATAGGTTTTTTCGACTTTTATAGACTCTGTAATCTCTTGATTATTCATTTAATGCAAATATAAGTGTTTTTTACTTTACTAAAAACTGATGTTTAATGAATGCAGAAAGCCTACATATCCCAATCATTTCATGTTTTCTTTTTCCGCCAATTTAAAAGCAGGTATCAACAACATGAGAATTATAGGAGATTGTGCCATTCCCATAAGGTATCTTGCAAACTCATACATTTTATCTGAAGAAGCATGCCATAATAAGCCAATAGAAATAAATAATCCCGATAAAAAAATAATAGCGAGGTAGGTGAAAATGGTTATGTTTACCTGTTTTTTGTTATTAAATAACCATTTTATGGCAAAAATCGACAAGAAAAGGTATAAAATGCTAAAAAATAATGTAAGTGCCCATTTCAAATTTACAAGTGTATTGTACTCGAAATTTTCTAAAAATGTCAGGTAATTGGGAAGATAAAAATCCTGAGACAAATCCCATGCGCGTAATAATGCATTTATAGTTTTAAATATAGAATCCCTCAAATAACCTAAAAGCACTGCTATAAGAGCTAAAACTATAAGGGTTAGGCTATTTTTTAGGCGATTATTTTGACTTTTCACAAATGTAAAATTACAACTAAATTTATTTTATTTCAGTAAATATAAAATCAAACATTTTTTTTGAATATCCGTTAGTTTACCCATAATTAAAAGCCATGGCTAAAGCTAATACCGAATAGTATCCATGTAATAAAAAAGTCATTGAGAAAGAACCAGGTATTATCAAAGAGTAGTGACAGGTACTACAAAAGCTTTAAAACGTGGCCACATTTTGTAACCAAGCCTTTTGAAAACGACTGAATCAACTAAATTTAATACTTGTTTCAATATCGGCTGTCCGACTAATTTTATTTCTGTATTTTTACTCATAATGTTTTTTATGTTGTCGTAAACACAAATATACATTATTCAAAAAAGGGTAACGTTTGTTACCCTTTTAGTTAAAAAATTAGTCGGTTAGTAGTGATAAAATTTATGAAATACCTCCTAATTTTACTAACACTTAGCGTAGCCAGAAAGACAAACATGAAAGAGATTTATACATTTTCAACTCAAACGAAAGTCAATGAATGGTATGTTGTCAACGACGGTGTGATGGGTGGTATATCAAAAAGTTCTTTGTTGCTTACTGATGCAGGCCATGGAAAATTTTCAGGTCACGTTTCATTGGCGAACAACGGAGGATTTGCCTCGATCCAATTGAACAAAACGATAAAACTAGCGGAAGAAAAGAAGTTTATTGTTTTGCGTGTCAAAGGAGATAGCAAGGCCTATGAATTTCGTTTGAAGAGCGAAATTTCGCAATCTGAGTCTTACGTGCACCAATTTACTACTACTGGAGAATGGGAAAATATCAAGTTACCAATAAGTGAATTTTACCCTCAGTTTCGAGGGCGCAAATTGAACATCCCGAATTTCAATTTTAAAAGCATTGAGCAAGTGAGTTTTTTAATTGCCAACAAGCAAGAAGAAGATTTCAAATTGTTGATTGATTGGATAGGTTTGGAGTAAATTTTTAAATTGACAGCGACTATTTTCAAGAAAAGTAAAACATTCGGTCGACAAGAAGGCCGATCCGATAACGCAAGACTAATTGACGAATTTCATTTATTTATCAACCCAACGGCCATTGGAAACGGAATGACAATTTTTAACGGTTTAAACAAAAACCAAAAATTAATATTGAAAATAGCTAAACAGTTTGACTGTGGAATTGCATTGACTTGTTATGAACTTGACGAACAAAACCAACAATAAAGTAAAGCCACATAACGCTAACAGCATATTTGCAATAGGCGTTGTTTCGCGCTCCGTCTGATAGTATCACGATATTGAGTTTAAAGATTTTAAAATGCTAAATAATAATCCTTAGTCAATTCCTTATATTCATCCGTATACGAATGTCTTTCATCCTTTTCAATTGTAATTGAATCTTCTGAAAAAGCACGTTGAATAAATTCAAATCGCATTAATAAACGTTTTTCTGGTTTATCTGTTCGTGTAATTACACGAGTAACTTTGGTTAAAAACAATTTATGCTTTTCTGCATCTTCTCTAAAAAGCTCGCTTTCCTTTGTTGGCAGAATAACATAGAATTTCCCGTTTGGATTTAAAAGTTTCAAAACACCATCTAATAAATCTTTAAAAGGCAATTGATCGGTATGGCGTGCATTTGTGCGTGATTCTTCCGAAGCTTTTGATGAATCAATAAAATAAGGAGGATTGCTTACAATCAAATCGTATTTATGATCACTTTCTTTTGCGAATTGCTGTAAAGAAATGTGGTGAATTTCAATGCGATCTTTCCATTTACAATCGTTTACATTTTCAGTAGCCTGAATAAATGCATTCAAGTCTATATCAATAGCATCAATGCGTGCGGAGGATTTTTGTGCAAGCATCAAGGCTATGATTCCTGTACCTGTACCAATATCTAAAATGGTTTTTGCATTAGAGGCATTCACCCAAGAGCCTAATAAAACAGCATCAGTGCCTACTTTCATAGCGCACTTGTCTTGTACTATTTTAAACTGTTTAAAAGCGAATGTTTGATTCGACATAAAAGGAGTAGAAAGCAGATTGATTAGCTCAACGTTTACTCTTATTGTATTATAAAGTTAAACTATTTTTCGGAAAAACAATAAGAAACGGAAACTATTCTTCGTCTGTTTCTTTTTCAGACTCGTTTTCTTCTTTTTTAGAAATGTAAATATCGATTAACCCTTCAGGTGCATTTAGCTCAATGCTTTTGGTATTGCGGTTTATAGAAATAATGAATTCTTCTTTTGCAGGAATTAAAATATCATTTTCACCATGTCTTATTTGTAGAATAGTTTGATGAGGAAAGTCTAAGACTTCAGTGATAGTGCCAATTTTGCCGAATGTTTTATCTGATGCAGTGAAACCAGTAAGTTCGTGTATGTAAAACTTTTTTCCTTTTAGTGGCGGCAAAGCACTTAAGGGTAAATACAAAGATTTTTTTATTAATTCTTCGGCTCTTGTAATAGTATCTATTCCTTCAAGCGACACCGTTGCATTTTTTCCTTTGATTTGAATTTTTTTAATGAAAAAAGGAACTAATGAATTGTTTAGTTCAATAAAAACAGATTCTAGTTTCTGATATTTGCTGCCGTTATCTACATCTAGCACAAAGCCCAATTCTCCATGATTACCAACTCTTTTGGCGATGTATCCTAAATTAAAACAATCTTTTTTATCCATTATTCAAAATCACTTTTAATTGTTCGCAATGATGATCTCCGTGCCAAGAATACAAAGCAATAAGTTCTTCGAGCATGAATTCCTTTTTGTATTCGGGGTGAATATATTTTCTCTTTAGGTCAGTTTCTGTCATTGCCTTTAGAACGGCTGTCCATCTTGCATGGATGGCTTCAATCATTTTGATAGAAACATATATTGAAGTATTTTCAACATCCGCTAAAACTGCCCAAGCATCCTGATTGTATGGTTTAATTACAGGGCTATCTTCTGTAAGAGTTAGTTTCACACGTATTAAGGCATTTGAATGACTATCAGCAATGTGATGAATAATTTGTTGTGCATTCCAACCGCCTTCACGATAACTTTTTTTCAATAGTGAAGGAGTCAAGTCTTTCGCAATTGAATTGATAATTGTTGGCAATGCCTCAATAATTTTGATATGCGCTTCTGTTTCGGTTGCTGAATAGGTTTTCCCGTATTCAAATTTCCCGATTGGATGTGTGTTTTTGTCGCTCATGTATAATTGTAATAAAAAAGTCCCCAGAGCAAAAACTCAAGGGACTTTAAAATAATTTAATAATTCAAAATTATGCTTCTGCTTGAGGAGTTTCTGCTTCTGGTGTTGGTGTAACTTCAGCAACTGGAGCAACCTCTTCAACAACTGGAGCTAATTCTTCTACAGCAGGAGGAGTATTTTTAGCTACAATTTTAGCTGCTTTTGATTCTTTAGCTGCTGCTTCTGCAGACATACGGTTTTTGTAAGCATCTTTTTTAGCATTTGCTAATTTGTCAACTTTCCCTGTAACCTTTGTTTCTTTTTCAGAAATCCATTTTGCATATTTTGCATCTGCTTGTTCTTGCGTTAATGCACCTTTTGCGATTCCACCCATTAAGTGGTTCATGTACATAACACCTTTGTAAGAAAGGATAGCACGACATGTATCTGTTGGTTGAGCACCTTTGTTTAACCATTCTAACGCCTTAGCGTTATCAAGGTTAATAGTTGCTGGATTTGTAGTTGGGTTGTACGTACCAATTTTCTCAATAAACTTTCCGTCTCGAGGTGCACGACCATCCGCAATTACAATATGGAAATAAGCTGCAGCTTTTTTACCATGTCTTTGTAATCTAATTTTTGCTGGCATTGTTTGTTTATTTAATGATTAATAATAATTCCAAAATCTATTTTTGGGACAGCGAAAGTACGTACTTTTCTTTAATTGGCAAAGAGATATGCCATTTTTTTGGCTTTTTTGTTTCAAATTAGGCATCTGCGAAGGGTTAAAACACATAGAAACATAGTTTTTAAGGGTTCCGGGTTTGCGTTTATACATAGCCGAAGCAAGCTTCGGACATAGAGTCAGATGTGAATCTATGTCGAGCTTTAGCTCCCTTCTTTTTCTATGTGTTAAATTTTTTCTTTTTTTTATGTCAATGTCCTGTTTTTCATTCTATTGATTACCCAAAAACGCTGATGAAATTGAATATTTTATAGTTAAAATTTCATTTTGACGATAAATTGTGTACTTTTGCCAACTAAATAAATAATTAAAAAGCACATGTCTGCACCCGTAAAGTCTATCTTAGTTCCAATTGATTCTTCTGAACAAACAATTATCGCTTTAGGGCAAACATATAATCTTGCTAGATTAACGAATTCAAAAATCGTATTATTAAGTGTTGATGAAGGAAATCCTCCTTTGGTGCAAAAAAAGTTAGATGAATTAGCAAAAGAAGCTTCTACAAAATCTGGACAACCAGTTGAATCGATGATTCGTAAAGGCAATGTTTACGAAGAAATCAATAAGGTTGCAGACGTTATCAACCCTCTATTTGTGATGATTGGATTATCATCAAAAATCACTTTAGGTAAAATTATTGGGAAGAATGCTTTTAAAATGGTTCGCGAATCTAAGCATCCTGTAATTACTATTCGTGGTAAAGTTCACCGCGATGGTTGTAAAACTATTTTATTGCCATTAGATTTAACAAAAGAAACTCGTGAAAAAGTAAATAAAGCTGTTGAGCTTGCAAAAATATTCAATGCTGATATTCGAGTTATCTCCATCCTTACTCAAAAGGACGAAGAAGCAGAAAACAAATTGATTTCTTATTCAAACCAAGTTTGGAAATATATAAAAGATCAGGAAGTACGTTGTACTATCAAGACTTTGCGTGGTTCTGATATTCCTCAAATGGTTATGGATTATGGCCACGAAGTGGAAGCTGATTTGATTTTAATCATGACTAAAGCAGAATTAAGTATGAAAGAATTTTTCATCGGAACTGTTGCTCAACGTATTATCAATGAAAGCGATATTCCTGTATTAAGTTTCCGTCCTATTGAACGCAAAGATACTGCGGTATTTGTTAAGCCATACTAAAGAGTATTCTAAGTAATAAAAAACCTCCTAGTTAAAAGCTTGGAGGTTTTTTTATATTCGTATTCCAATTACAAGTTTGTCATCTAGTTGAGTAAGCTTTCCTTTCTAACCTGCAGCAAACAGGTGGTTAAATATTTTTATTCTCAAATCAACTTTTTTTTATTGATTTTTTTTATTAAATTTGATAGAATACATTAAACTCTTAAACATGAATAAAAAATACTCTAGCTTCTCTAGTCATGAAATCGCACGAACAATTTTTGTTTTTATGTTTGTTATAATTTCTTTGCAATCTAATGCTCAAGCTTGGGATTGGGTTGCTACAGCAGGAGGCGATCAATCCGATAAGGCATTAGATATTGATATTGACAAATATGGAAATCAATATATCTGTGGGTATTATAATAGTGGAACATCTACTTCTGATCCGAGTTTCGGGATTATTATGCCTCCAAAAGATTTTGGCAAAGAAGCTTATGTAGCAAAAATTGATAGTATGGGAAATTGGCAATGGGTGAGATCGGCAATGGGAGGCTGGGATGAAAGAGCTCTTGGACTATGTGTTGATAAAGCAAATGATTTTGTATATGTTACTGGAACATGTTGGAATTATACTGATTTTGGTTCTTGTGTAGGAGCTACTTTTCCTGGAGGAGGAGATAATATTTTTGTTGGTAAATTTGATTTGAGCGGAACGTGTCAGTGGCTAATAGGTGCTGGCGGAGGTTATGATGATCATGGGTATGATTTGGTGACAGATAAACAAGGAAATATTTATTTAACTGGGTTAATAGGTAAGTATTCTAATCCTGCAATTTTTGGAACAATAAGCGTTCCAAATCCAACTACTGATTCTTTAGGTTTTGTTGCTAAAATTAATCCTGCTGGGGCATTTCAATGGGTAAGAACTTTTGCCGCAACAGATGGTGAGCGCGATAACCGAATTGCAATTGATAGTATTGGAAATTTATATGTTACTGGTGGTTTTAAAGGAACAAAACCTTTTGGACCTATTTCAGCAACTAGTTTTGGCGGAAGAGATATTTTTGTTTTGAAATATGATAGCATGGGAAACCAATTATGGTTAAAAACAACTGGCGGTTTATTAGACGACAGAGGAAATTCAGTGGCTGTAGATATTGAACAAAATGTTTACATAACTGGTGAATTTCGTGATGTAGTTGTGTTTGGTGCCGATACGGTTAATAATAATGGTAGTCCGAACGGTCGAGATATTTTTGTAGCTAAATTAACTCCAGAAGGAGCTTGGGTTTGGGCTAAAAAAGCTGGTTCTAATAATGGTTCCGATAGAGGAAATAGAATAGTAGCTAATAAGCAAGACTTACTTTTTGTAACAGGTCAATTCAGAGGAGATGCTAGTTTCGGAGCGGCAGATACGTTAATAAATGTTGGTGATAGCGTTCAAATTTATGTGGCAGCAATTGATACAGCAGGTAAATGGCAATGGGCAATTCAAGCAGGTAGCTCCATTGAAGACAGAGGAAATGGAATTGCTGTTGATGATAATTGTAGCATATATACAACTGGTTATTATGAGTTAACAGCAACTTTTGGAGCTACGAATATTACATCTACAGGAAAAAAAGAAATATATGTTGCCAAAATTCCTAGTGCTTGTATATACAACACTGTAGGGATTTCTAAAAATGATTTCCCTGATCAAATAAAGTATTACCCAAATCCATCCAATGGAAATTTTACAATAGAACTGGGTAAAATATATGATGATTTAACTATTCAAGTTCATAATATTGTTGGACAAACTGTTCAAACAAAAAAACATCAATCTGTTAATAAGGTTGATATCACTATTGAACAAACAAGCGGAATTTATTTTGTTCACTTGATTTCTAAAGAAGGAAAATCGGTTGTTCTTAAAGTGATTAAAGAAAATTAAATTTTATTTTATGCGAAATGATTCGTCTATACATTTCGATAATTTTATTTTGTGCTATCTGTTTTTCTTCTTGTAAAATTCCAATATATGGAAAAGAGAAGACGGGACAAAAATGTGAATTACATCAATTAACGTTTCATAAGTCATTAGTTCGAATTACTTTTGGAAAATATTGTCAGCATAAAACCCGTTTAAGCGAAAACGGTAAGGAGTTTTATCCAAATGCAAGACGACAAGCTTGCGGTGGTTGCATTGTAAAGCCATGTAAGTTTGTTTTGAAATATAGCTGCAGCGAATGTAATTGGCTGAAATTAAAGCATACTGCAAAAAGACGAAGAGAATTACGGGAACAATTCAAAGAATTAGGTCGCTAAATCTACTTTTCCAATCTTATCAACACCTCACAAATTTTACTCTGAAATGGAGTAAATTTACAATCCCAATTTAACACAAAGAATACACACAGCATACTAATGAACCAGTGAACAACTGAACTATTGAACCAATAAAAATGAACTTTTCTCACCTACACGTACATACTCAATTTTCACTGCTCGATGGTGCTGCGGATATTTCTTCTCTGTATAAAAAAGCAGTGAATGATAACATGCGTGCATTAGCGATTACTGATCATGGAAATATGTTTGGTGTTTTTAAATTTGTTGCGGAAGCTGGAAAACACAATACTCCCGAAAATCCTAATAAAATAAAACCCATTGTTGGTTGTGAATTTTATGTTGTAGAGAATCGTCACAAACGCCAATTTACTAAGGAAGATAAAGATGTTCGTTATCATCAATTGTTTTTAGCAAAGAATCCTCAAGGTTATAAAAACCTTGTAAAGCTTTGTTCGCTTGGGTACATGGAAGGTTTGTACGGAAAATATCCGCGCATCGATAAGGAATTGATTTTACAATATCACGAAGGATTGATTGCAACAACTTGTTGTTTGGGTGCTTCTGTTCCAAAGGCAATTATGAAATTGGGTGAAGACGAAGCAGAAAAAGAATTCAAATGGTGGTACGATATTTTTGGTGAAGATTATTATATAGAATTGCAACGTCATGGAATGGCGGAACAAGACAAAGTGAATGAAGTGCTTGTAAAATGGGCAAAAAAATACAATGTAAAAATTATTGCATCTAACGATTCACATTACGTTGATCAGCAAGATTCAAATGCACACGATATTTTATTGTGTATCAATACAGGTGAAAAGCAGAGTACGCCTACGATGAAAGATTTTGGTGACGATGATTCCAATTCTTTTAAAGGAAAACGTTTTGCTTTTTATAATGATCAGTTTTATTTTAAAACGACTGCAGAGATGACGCAATTGTTTTCAGATTTACCTGAAGCAATTGATAATACAAACGACATTGTAGATAAAATAATGCCGCTCAAGTTGAAGCAAGATATCATGCTTCCGAATTACGTTATACCTGAAGGCTTCGCTACACAAGATGATTATTTGCATCACATTACTTTTATGGGTGCAAAAAATCGTTACACAGATATTTCTCCTGAAGTGGAAGAACGACTGAATTTCGAATTGTTCACGATTAAAACAATGGGATTTGCGGGTTACTTTTTAATTGTTGCGGATTTCATTAAAGCAGGAAGAGATATTGGAGTTTTGATTGGTCCGGGCCGTGGTTCTGCTGCTGGCTCTGCTGTTGCTTTTTGCATCGGTATTACTAACATCGATCCTATCAAATACAATTTGCTTTTTGAGCGTTTCTTAAATCCTGATCGTAAATCAATGCCCGATATTGATACGGATTTTGATGATGAAGGTCGTCAAAAAGTAATTGATTATGTTGTAGAAAAATACGGAAAAAATCAAGTAGCACAAATTGTAACGTATGGTACAATGGCTGCAAAGATGAGTATCAAAGATGTTGCACGTGTGTTAGATTTACCTTTGCAGGAATCAAACATGCTTGCGAAATTAGTTCCTGATCGACCAGGAATAGAATTGAAACGAGTTTTGAAAGCACCAATGACTGGTGATGCAAGTCTGGAAGAAAAAGAAGGACTCAATAAAGAAGATTTAGAAGATGTAAAAAAATTACGTGCAATTCTTGCAGGTAATGATATGCAAGCAAAAGTATTAAAAGAAGCTTTGATTTTGGAAGGCTCTGTACGTGGTACTGGTATTCACGCTGCGGGAATCATTATCGCTCCGATGGATTTAACAGATTTAATTCCTGTTTCCACTTCTAAAGAATCTACTTTATTAATTACACAATACGATGGACGAGTAATTGAAGATGCAGGTGTAATTAAAATGGACTTCCTTGGTTTAAAAACATTAACAATCATTCGTGATGCACTTAAATTAATAAAAGAAAATCATGGAATTGAAATTGACATTGATACAATTCCATTAGACGATTTAAAAACATTAGAACTTTATCAACACGGTGATACCAACGGAACATTTCAGTTTGAAAGTGCTGGAATGCAAAAACATTTGATCAATTTAAAACCTGATAAGTTTGCGGATTTAATTGCGATGAACGCATTGTATCGTCCAGGTCCGATTGAGTACATCCCAAATTTTATTGCACGTAAACACGGAAGAGAAACCATTGCATACGATTTACCAGAGATGGAAGAATACCTTGCAGATACTTATGGTATTACGGTTTATCAAGAGCAGGTAATGTTGTTGTCGCAAAAATTGGCAGGCTTCTCAAAGGGGGATGCCGATGTTTTGCGCAAAGCAATGGGTAAAAAAGATATTTATACTTTAAATAAAATGAAGAGTAAGTTTATGGATGGTGCAACCGAAAAAGGTTTACCAGCTGATAAACTGGAGAAGATTTGGGTGGATTGGGAAAAATTCGCACAATACGCCTTCAATAAATCACACTCAACATGTTATGCACTTGTTGCATTTCAAACGGCCTATTTAAAAACACATTATCCGGGCGAATACATGTCGTCTGTCTTAACACACAATTTAAGCAACATTGATAAAATTACTTTCTTCATGGATGAGTGTCGCAGAATGGGTGTTCCTGTTCTTGGTCCAGATGTGAATGAAAGTGCTTATGCATTTGCTGTAAATAAAAGCGGACAAATACGTTTTGGAATGGGAGCTGTAAAAGGAGTAGGGGAAGCTGCTGTAATTTCTATCGTAGAAGAACGAACTGCAAACGGTGCTTACAAATCTGTATTTGATTTTGTGCGAAGAATAAATTTACGTGCAGCTAATAAAAAAACATTTGAAAGTTTAGCCAACGCAGGTGGTTTGGATTCATTCAGTATTCACCGTGCAACTTATTTTCATGTGGAAGGAAACGACAATGGAAATTTCTTAGAAAGAGTTATTCGTTACGGAAGTTCACATCAAGATGGAGAAAATTCTGCGCAGGTTTCTTTGTTCGGAGAAGATTCAGCGATTGATATGCCGGAACCAAAAATTCCAGTGTGTGAAGCGTGGAGCAATTTAGAGCAATTGAAAAACGAAAAAGATGTAGTTGGATTCTTTATTTCCGGACATCCATTGGATACATACAAATTAGAAATGGATAATTTTTGTCCGCATACTTTGTCCGACATTAAAAAAATAGAAGAAAATAAAAATAAAGATTTAACACTAGGAGGTATTGTTACCAACGTTCACAATGGTGTAACAAAAACCGGAAATCCTTGGGGGAAAATTACGATAGAAGATTATAATGAATCAGCGGAGATGGCTTTTTTCGGAGAAGACTATGTGAAGTTCAAGCAATACATGGTAACTGGATTGTTTTTGTTTGTGAAAGGGAAAATTTCGGAGCGCTTCCGTAATTCAGGAAACTTCGAATACAAAGTTAGTAACATTCAATTGCTTTCTGAATTGCGCGATAAGATGGCAAGAAGTTTAACCGTGAATGTTTCTTTGAAAGAGTTGAACGATGAATTTATGAATAAGTTTAATGATATTATTGCAAAGAACAGTGTAGTTGAAAACCGCAACTGCACCTTACAGTTCAGAGTATTTGATGCGGAAGAAAATATTTCAGTGGTAATGCATTCCAAAAAAATAAAAGTAAATCCGAATAACGATTTGTTGGATTTATTGAAAGAGAATGGGTTGGAGTATAAGTTGAATTAAAATTACTTCTTCACTTCTGTGTTTTTATTAAACTCCCCCTCCGAAATGGCAGCTTCATTTTTAAAATAATACACCGCTCCGAAACTGGTTTCTTTCTTTACGTATAAATCACCTTTATTTCCTTGGACAACAATTCTTCTGGTAACCTTAACATTTCCTTCTTTCACAATTTCTTCTGTTACTCCTTGGGGATATTTTTTTGCTAACTCGTTCGTGTATTGCGAACGTTTTTCTGTTTCAATAAATACATCCACTTCTTTTATTTTATTTGCTAGTGTTTCTTCTTTTGGTTTTAAAGAAGCAGCGTTTAAATAGAAAGATTTTGCTAAGTCGTAATTTTTTATTTTTAAAGCCGAATCGCCTTTAGCTAATGTATTATTATATTTAGCTTGTAATATTTTTGCGTTTAATTCTTTTGCTAATCTATCTTTTTCTGCTAATTCAGCAGCAGCTTTGTCAGCATCGGCTTTTGCTTTTGCAATGGCATCTGTTTTTTCTTTTTCTTTTGCTAATCGGTCAGCTTCAACTTTATCGGCTGCCGCTTTATCGGCTAATGCTTTTTCTTTTGCTAATCTATCTTTCTCAGCTTTTTCGGCAGCCAACTTTGCAGCCTGCTCAGCGGTAGCTTTATCTTGTTCTGCTTTTGCTTTCGCAAGTGCATCTGCTTTTTCTTTCTCTTTTGCTAAACGTTCTGTTTCTGCTGCATTCGCTAGTGCTTTAGCAGCGTCTGCTTTTTCTTTTGCTAATCGGTCTTTCTCTGCTTGTTCTGCCGCCAATTTAGCAGCTTGTTCTGCCGCAGCTTTATCTTGCTCTGATTTTGCTTTTGCTAGCGCATCCGCTTTTTCTTTTTCTTTTGCCAAACGATCGGCTTCAGCTGCATCTGCTAATGCTTTTGCAGTGGCTGCTTTTTCTTTAGATAGTCTGTCTTTTTCTGCTTGTTCGGCAGCTGCTTTTTCGGCATTGGAAGCCGCAAGTGCTTTGTCTTTTTCTGCTTTTTCTTTAGCAGCAGCATCCGCTAATACTTTGTCTTTTATCGCTTTTTCTTTTGCAGCCGCAGCTGCCAGTTCTTTTTCTTTAGATAAACGCTCTTTCTCAGCCGCATCTGTTTTTGTTTTTGCTTCGGCATCAGCAATCAATTTGTCTATTTCCGTTAATTTTGTTTTGGGATATTGTTCGCTTGGTTTAGCAGAAATGGCTTCATTGTAAGCAGATTTTGCGACTTCATAATTCTTCGTCAACATAGCAGCATCGCCTTTTGCAATGGCATTTTTATAATTTGTTTCAATTGTGCCCGATTGAGCTCCAGCCAATTTTGCAACTTTTATTAAGCTTTGTGATAAAGATTGATCTAGAATTTCGTCTGAGTCAACTGTGTTTTTTTCTGAATTGAAATAATAACTTAAAAGTGGCTTATCAAGTATGGCATTCAGTTTTAAAATAGTTGCTTGGTCTGGAGGAAGTTCAAATAGCTCACTAACAGGTTTTGAGATACTTTTAAATTTTTTTGCTGCATCACCCGTCAATCCCATAGTTGAATAGATGATTTGAAATTGGGTAAAGCCAACTTTGGTGATGGAAATGTCGTATTCTTCATTTGGAGCAAAATTAAAATTATAAGTTCCAGAATAATTTGTAGTAAGTACTTTCTCTGTGCCAGCACTATTTATAATAAGAACATCAGCGCCAGACAATGGTTTTCCATTATGCATTACTATGCCTTCAATTTTGGCTTGAGCAAAGGAAAACTGAGTAAATGAGATACAAATGAATAAACAAACTGTAAAAATATATGCTCTGAAAGCTGGAGTAATAATCATAAAAAAATCATGTTGTTTATATACAGACGCCAATATTAACGAAAGATGGCCTTGTTTATTCCCTAAAGATAGCTTTTTTGTATAAATTAACAAAAATGACACTCTGTCACTGAAAACAAATTGGCAAATCGTTTGTCTATGTAGAAATACAATTTTATCTTTAGGGTTCAATTGAAAATTAGTATTATCAACCAATATAAATAACAATAAAAATGGCATTAGAAATAACAGACGCTAACTTCGAGGAGTTAGTAGCAAAATCAACAAAACCAGTATTATTAGACTTTTGGGCAGAATGGTGCGGACCATGTCGTATGGTAGGACCAATTGTTGAAGAATTATCAAACGACTATGGCGATACAGCTGTTGTTGGAAAAGTAAATGTTGACAATAACGCAAATATTTCCGCAATGTTCGGCATTCGTAACATCCCTACAATCCTTTTCTTTAAAGACGGAAAGGTAGTAGATAAACAAGTAGGAGCGGTTCCGAAATCGGTGTTGGATGCAAAGTTGAAAGCGCTTCTTTAGAAAAAAGTAGACAATTAAGGCAATATACAATAGACAAATTTGTTGATTGTATATTGCCTTTTTTATTTTTTGTCTATTTCTTTTTTAATTGTCTATTGTCTACTATTTTTAACTGTCGACTGTCTACTGTAAACTGCTATGGAAACTATAAACCAACAACAAATTCGCCAATTCACTCATCTCGAGTTAATCGCCAAACAGGTGATTGAAGGTTTTATTACAGGTTTACATAAAAGTCCTTTCCATGGTTTCAGTGTTGAGTTTGCTGAACATCGTTTGTATAACAAAGGTGAATCCACCAAGCACATCGATTGGAAATTATTTGGTCGCACGGATAAGTTTTTTATAAAACGTTACGAAGAAGAAACCAATTTACGTTGTCAGTTAATCATTGATGACTCTTCATCCATGTATTTTCCTGTTCCTGATGGAAAGGAAACAAAACAAAATAAGATAACTTTTTCAGTTCACTGTGCTGCTGCGATGATTGAGTTGTTAAAACGGCAGCGTGATGCTGTAGGTTTGAGTGTTTTTTCTGAAATTGTTGAAGTGCATACTCTTGCAAAATCTAGTTCATTGCACCATAAAATGCTGTATCATGAATTGGAAAAAAGAATTCAACCGCATGATGTAAAAGTTCATAAAAAGACTTCTGCAATAAACGCTTTACACGAAATAGCAGAAGGAATTCACAAACGCTCACTCGTTATGATTTTTAGTGATATGATGGATTCTCAAGCTAACTCCGATGAATTGTTTTCTGCATTACAACATCTTAAACATAAAAAACATGAAGTGATTTTATTTCATGTAGTCGATAAACAAAAAGAAATGGAATTTGATTTTGACAATCGTCCGTATCGCTTTGTAGATATGGAAACGGGAGAAGAAGTGAAATTACATCCAAATGAAATAAAAGATTCTTACTTGACTCAGATGGCTGAGTACAAAAAAGAATTGATGCTAAAATGTGGGCAATACAAAATTGATTTTGTGGAAGCGGATATCAATTTAGGTTTTGATCAAGTGCTAATGCCTTATTTGGTGAAGCGAACTAGAATGATGTAAATTATTTAGCAAATGCAATAATGTGTCCGTCCAAATCCGAACAATACGAAACAATATCTTCCCAATCTCTTGTTGAAACTTTGCTAATTTCAATAGCTTCTTCTTTAACAGCATTTTCAAGCGACTGTTCGGGATTTTCAACAATTAAATAAATTTCACAACGAGGAACTCCATTTCCAAGCGGTGGATGTTTTGTAGTTGGACGAATAATTTTTGCAATTCCGTTTTCTGGCGTTAATCCTAGTTTAAAATTTTCATTCAACAATACAACTTTTTGGCTTAAAAAATGGATGGCTCCGAATTTCCTATTCAGATAAGTTTGAGTCCTTATTCAAACTCTCAAGAAGATTTGTAAATATTGTTGGAACAGCTACCGAAACTCTTATACGAACGCTAAGTGATTTTAAAGAAGAAAAATACATTGAAGTTTCTGGAGGGGAAATAACCATCTAAAATTACGATAAGTTGGTTAAAATGAGAAACTGATATTCTATTGATTAGGTTCTATATGAATTAGAATGTCAGCTATCTCAGGCATTTCATTTTTTAAATAATCTTTTAGTGCGTGTGAAATATCGTGCCCTTCTTTAACAGAAATAGTTCCATCTACTGTTAAATGCAAATCAATGTAGAATTTCATCCCGATTTTTCTAGCGTAACATTTTTCGATATCAATTACACCTTCCACATTTTTTGATAAAATCTTAATTGAATCCAATAGTTCATGGTGTTGGTGTTCATCCATTATTTCTCCAAGAGCAGGTCGAAAAATTAAATAGCTATTGTAAAAAATAAAGCCAGAAGCTAAAAGTGCAGCCCAATCATCTGCCGACTCGTAGCCTTTGCCTAGAAAAAGTGCAATTGAAATTCCTACAAATGCAGCGAGTGAAGTAATTGCATCGCTTCGGTGATGCCAAGCATCTGCTTTTAACGATGAGCTTTTTGTTTCCTTACTTTTTTGCATTACAAAACGATAAGATATTTCCTTCCATATTATAATTGCTCCTAATACTAGTAAAGTGTATGGTTTTGGAAGTTCATGCGGTGTTCCAATGTTTTGAATACTGTCGTGCGCAATAATAGATGCTGATGTTACTAAAAAAACTACTACAAGGAATGTAATTAATGGTTCAATTCGTCCGTGGCCGTATGGATGATTTTTATCTGCTGGTATATTTGAATATTTTATTCCAAATAAAACCAATATCGAAGAAAAAATATCGGTTGTAGATTCAATTGCATCTGCAATAAGTGCATAGGAGTTGCCGAAATAGCCAGTCAGCCATTTAAGAATGGATAAGATGGTATTTCCAATTATGCTAAAGTAAGTAGCCTTTATAGCTTTTTGTTCATTCGACATTTCTTTGTAAAGATAAGCAATAGGCTACGTTTTCCACCTCTTTATATAAAACTGATTTAAATCATTCCTTTCTCTGACTCCTTTTATTTGATAGCTGCTTCCGACTTCCTAATTTTGTTTCATAATAATTACTAATAATAATTAATCTATAAAACATAAAACTATGGAAACTACATTGAAATCAACGCACGCAAACATTTCATTAAATCAAGTACAAGTAAAATAAAATTCAAATGCTGCGTTTTGGAAAATGGCAGAATTTAATCGTTATGGAATTAGTCCTTTGTTATTGGTACTTATTGGGATAGTTGGCGCTGTGGCAGCTGCATTCGGGATTATGGATAGTTGGGTAAAACTTGCAGCTTGCCGAACAAAATAGTCAGGGTGAAGCCCTGAGTAAATTGGTTTCATGAGAATTAATGTCGTAAATTCCGTATTTTAGCATTCTGTTAAAAGAAGCGTTTATGGAACAAATGCCTACGCCAACTAAATTATTTCCTTATCCGAATAGTTGGTATGTAATTGGAAATTTGGATAATTTAAAATCAAAACAAGTAATCAGCAAAAAGATTGTAGGGAAAGAACTTGTTTTGTTTCGTACAGAAAATCAAAAAGAAAAAGCGAAAAAATATTTAGACGATTGAGATTAAAAAATGTATAAATTATTTTTCATATTATTTTATTTTATAATTCCAACGGATGATTTGGAAACGGGCATTAATTATTTTAATGCGCGTTCTGAAAACGCAGTCGGATTGCAAGCTAATGCTATTAATGCCGACAAGGCCATCCTTATTTTTGAATCACTTATAAAACAAAACAAGAATCTTCAAATTGCAGGTGGATATTGTTTACAATGTTATAATTTTAAAGGTCGTTTTGTATACATTAGTGATGCAGATAAAAATAAGGCATATGCAAAAACAATAGTGCTTGGAAACGACTTAGTGAAAAAATTCCCGAAAGATGGAAAAATTCGTTTTGAACTTACTTCAGCGATAGCCTTGTCAGCAGAAATAAATGGAGTAATGAAAAGTTTAGAGGATGGAGTTATGGCAAAACTATTATATCATACAAAGATGTTAATTGCAACCGATTCTATGTATAACAATGGAGGAGGATGGAAGTTTGATGCTGGTTTAAATTACAAAACTCCTTATATTCCTTTAATCATGACTTGGCCCGATAAAGATAGAGCTGTGGCCGTTATGAAGAAAGCACTTAAATATTTTCCTGCTGATGTTGGAGCAAATTTTTATTATGCTGAAGCTTTGTCGGAGAACGATCAAAAAAGTTTAGCGAAAATTTATTTTGAACTTTCTATAAAACTTCCCTCAAGAAAAGATTTTATGATTGAAGATGAATTCTTTAAGGTGAAATCGAAAAAGTATTTGGCTAAACTTTAGAAATTGTAATAGGCTCTCAGTCCAATTGAATGTTGCCATTTCAATTTTGGATTGTCTCCAATTTTTATTCCTTCGTATGACGGAATATAAAGTAGTTGAACTGTAAATTTTTCTCCTGCTGTTAAGTTAACACCAACTCCTCCATAAGCACCAAATCCCATTCCTCTTGGTAGTCTTGTCTGAGGCGATTGAAGCCCTTGGTAATCATAAAATGCAGTTAGATCAATACGTAAATTATTAATCAGGATTTCATTTTTATCGAATTGAGAATACGTCATATTTAATCCTCCTTCAACAAAAAAGTTTGCTTTTTCATTGTTTCCTAAAATTCTGCTATAGCCAACCTGAATCATCAATCGCTGCTCACCACCAATTATTCCAAAAGTTTGAATGCTATTGTTTATTTGTGATGAACCTGTTGGTGTCCGAGTTGTAAAAGTGAAATTACCAGAGACTTTTAGTTTGGCTACATTTAAATTTAAAGAGATTGCATTTTTTTTATCTACAGAGTAACGACATTGTAATCCAAACATAAAAGATGGAGTATAACGCATATTTGTCGGCATATCATCCTTTGTAAACAACCAATCCGCAGTGGTATTTACACCTAATGCTTGAGCAATTTGATCTAATTGTCCGTACCCACCACCATATTCCATAATAATTTTTTGAAACATGTAGCTTGTTTCAAATGTTGTATTTCTTACTCCATTTATATCAAAACCATATCCATCGTAAGCACCCGCGGTATATTTGTTTGCGAAATAGGAACCAACATAGAAACCTATTTTAAAAGATCTTTGTTTTCCTGTCTCTTCTGTAGTTTCAGCTTCTGAGTTTTCTTGTGCGAATAACAGATTTGAATTCAATAGAGGTAAAAATAAAAGTAGTTTAATGAAATTCTTCATAGTACAAAATTACAATTTTTTGACAAACAAAAAACGGAATCGCTATTCAGTAACTATTTCGGTTTTCGTTAAGATTGCTTCGTTCCTCGCAATGACGTTTATTTCGGAGCGTCATTGCGAGGAACGAAGCAATCTGCTTTTTTTATAGAATCATTTTCTCAATGGCTTCAATAACCCTTCCAAACCATTCAGCTTTATTTCGTATATCGTTTGTAAAAGTACACCCAATTTTCCATCAGGGAAACCTTTGCGTTGAAACCATTCCAGATAGGAAACGGGTAAGTCACATAAAATAGTATTCTTGTATCTTCCAAAAGGCATTTTCATTGTTACCAATTGTAGTAACAACTGAGAATCGGGTTGATTCACTATTTGCTGCATGCTGCTTTTTTATAATCTGCTTTTACAAAAGGATTATCAAATACTTGGAATGTTATATTGGGAGCACCAAATAATTTACAGTATCTATCGTGATTTGCCTGCTCTGCTTTTTGTAATGCCAATACATATGTTCTAGATTTATATAATTCAGGACTTTTTGCACAGATGGATGCATAAGCAAACAAAACATTTTCGTTTACAGTTTGATTCGCAATAAATGGTGCTAATAAACTTGCAGCAAATTTATAATCCTTGAAACGAGCAAATACATAAGCTAATTTTAAATTATTTTGCCAAGACGATTCTTTAATATTGTAAAACGTTTTTATTTTCTCGATACAGGCCTGCGTTACAAGCTCACTGTTTTCGGCCGAATCCATTGATTCAATAATTTTGAATTGCCATTCTATGTTCAGCGCATCCACATATTTTTTTGGAACATCTGTTTTATACATCGCATCAATACGTTTTTGCATTTCGTTTTGTGTTTTCACATCTCCAATAGTACTATCTAATTTTACTGCACAAAAAATATTGTTGAATGCAATGTAATTGTTTGCGGGATCAAGTGCAGCAAGCTTTTTCATTTCCACGTAATCTTCATCACTAGCTACATTGTTGTTATACATACAATGCAACACCACTTGATTGTTTAGTAATCCAGCATTTTTTGCTTCAAACGGAACATTCATTTTAGAAGGTGTTTCAGCCGAATATTTTTGTGCACGCATTTGTTTTCCAATGTAATATTGAATTTTCAAGCATTGTTTCAAATCATTTTTCTTCATCGACTGATTGAATTTACTTACAGAAAATTTTTCTTCTTTGTTTCCTGATATATCGTAAGTAACATCCATAATGATTTGCGCAAAACGCTCTTTCCCCAAGATAGGCTCAAGTTCAGCAGATAAACCTTTGCCATTAATTTCAGCAATCGCTTTTTCTTTTGTCATCTTTGTCAAGTAATCATACTTTCCATCTTCAGCTTCCATCTGAAATAAATTCCATGAATCAGTTGTTTTAACATTGGTGACAACTCCAGTTTTTTGCATTTTTGATAAAGCTTTTACAATACTTTCAGCACGTTTCTTTTGTAATTTCTCATTTGATTTTGCATCACCTTCTATTGAAGAATAAGCAGTAATATATAATCCTTCAATCAAAAAATCGGGTTCCTGTAATGCATTTAAAAACGGTTCCATATCTGTTTCTTTGTAATCCGATTTATTTTTTTCGAAAGGAACAGTAAAAGTTAATAAAGTAGATTCCGATGTTGGCTCAAAAGGTGGTTTAAAATAAGCAGCGCTATCGGGCATAAGCAACATACTCAAGGGCGTATTCGACTCCTGATCACCTTGTTCTATTTTAGATGGCATAATTACTTTGCATAATTTCCCTTCTTGTACAATCAATAAATTTAATTCGTACGGACCAGTTATTTTTTTTGGAAGAACACCTAATTGAACATCCAATGAACTTGGTTTAATTGTTCTGCTTCCTTTTTTAACTGGCTTTATTTTGTTTTTACTATAAAGCTTGCTCATTGTAACAGTTTTCAAAAGCACGCCTTTCGAAATTAAATTGTTGTCAACAATGTTGTAGTCAGGATTATCATATTGAGAACGTTGTATAATGTCAACAGCTAATCCATCGGCAGACTTACGGATGAATTTTGAAAGGGCTTTTAAGTTTGCATACTTGATAAATATTTTTCCATCTTGTACATACAATCCACTTGCTAATCCTTCCCAATCTTTAAATTTTTTACAAGCATTACAACTTCTATCTTCTGGTTCTTTTAATTTTTTAGTTTTACCAGAGTAAGGAACAGCCAACTCTTTTTTCTTATCGGCACCAGAATTAAATGTATTGAAACTCCCAAAGACAATTGAGATATAAGCTTTTTTACCTGATTCGTCAATGGTAACAGAAGGACTAGCATAAACAAAATCTGCATTTTTGATAACCGATTGATTTTGTTTTCCGACACGCCATTTGTAAAAAGCGGCATCTGCCAATTCGTTCGCCGATAAAGACCCTTTTCCTTTTACAATACTAGTGGCAAGAACTAATTCCTGTGTTTTTATTGTTCCACCAACTGATACAACTCTTTTTGCTGTAGTTTTGTATTTTCTTTTACTGTTTGTTAGTTCAGCTTTACCATTTTTTGCCATATCAGCACTTTGTATGGCTGCAGCTTGTCCTAAAATGGGATGATATTCAATAGTATCTAGTTTATTTTCAATTCGCACCTTGTTTAATACTCTTAGTAATGCTTGTTCAGCTTCTTTGGTGTTGAAATCAGAAGAAGGAGCAGGTTTTGCACCTTTCTTTTGTCCGAAACCATTGATAACATTAAGTGAGATAAATAAAAGCAGCGTAATTTTTTTAAGCATAATCAATTATTTAGGGATGATAATTTGTTGATATTGAATTAACATATTAGGGCTCACTAAAAACTTTTTTTATTAGGTTTGTACTGCTTCCAATTGAGAAGTATTCGCCTTTCACAAATATATTTTTTTGAAGGCGAAAGCATGAATTTATTAATGACATTTTATGAACAAAATATTAGTTGCCAATAGGGGAGAGATTGCACTGCGTGTAATGCGTTCCTGCCGTGAAATGGGTATTCAAACTGTTGCCGTTTATTCTGAAGCAGACAGAAATGCACCTTTTGTGAAATATGCTGATGAGGCTATTTGTATTGGTCCTCCGCCATCCAACCAATCGTATTTGTTGGGAGATAAAATTATTGAAGTCTGCAAACAATTGAAAGTAGATGGCATTCACCCGGGATATGGTTTTCTTTCCGAAAATGCTGAATTTGCTGCGAAAGTAAAAAAAGCAGGAATTACTTTTATTGGACCTTCACCTGAGGCTATGAATATGATGGGTGATAAATTATCTGCGAAAGCTGCTGTAAAAAAATATAAAATTCCAATGGTTCCTGGTTCGGAAGGAGCAATTACAAGTATTGAAGAAGGAAAAAAAGTTGCTATAGCTACAGGATTTCCATTGTTAGTAAAAGCGAGTGCTGGTGGTGGTGGAAAAGGAATGCGGATTGTAGAAAAAGTTGAAGAATTTGAAGAACAAATGAAGTTGGCTGTAAGTGAAGCTACTTCAGCGTTTGGCGATGGTTCTGTTTTTATTGAAAAATATGTTGCCGGTCCGCGTCACATCGAAATTCAAATTTTAGGTGATACGCATGGAAACATCGTTTATTTATTCGAACGTGAATGTTCGATTCAAAGACGCCATCAGAAAGTGATTGAAGAAGCACCTTCGTCGGTATTGACTCCCGAAATTCGTAAAGCGATGGGTGAATGTGCTGTGAATGTTGGAAAAGCTTGTGATTATGTGGGAGCTGGAACAGTGGAATTTTTACTCGATGAAAATAAAAATTTCTACTTTTTAGAAATGAATACTCGTTTGCAAGTGGAACATCCCGTTACAGAAATGATAACCGGACTTGATTTAGTAAAAGAGCAAATCAAAGTAGCAAGAGGAGAAAAATTATCGTTCAAACAAGAAGACTTGAAAATCATTGGACATAGCGTTGAAGTACGTGTGTATGCTGAAGATCCCTGCAACAACTTTTTACCAGATATTGGAAAATTAGTAACGTATAAGCGTCCGCAAGGGCTAGGAGTTCGCGTTGACGATGGTTTCGAAGAAGGAATGGATATTCCAATTTATTATGATCCAATGATTGCAAAGCTTGTTACGTTTGGAAAAGATAGGGAAGAGGCCATTAATCGTATGATTCGTGCAATTGACGATTATCAGATTGTTGGTGTTGAAACAACCCTTAGTTTTTGTAAATTTGTATTGAAACACAAAGCATTTACTTCAGGTAATTTTGATACGCATTTTATCAAACATCATTTTTCTCCTGAATTGCTTTCTGAAACAAAAGAAGACGAAGCCATTGTTGCAGCATTGTTTGGAGCAAAGTTGATGAGTTCGGCAAAAGCAGTTACTCAAAAGCCAGAAGAAGGAAAGAACCTTTCAAAGTGGAAAACCAATAGATAATTACGGAGACTATCCCCCTCACCGAGGGGGCAGGGGGAGGATGATAATTTCGGAGCGTCACACTGAGCATTCTGCGTTGAAGCAGACATTATCGAAGTGTTGAAAATTAAGGACGGATGAGGCGTTAACCAATATTCACAATACACAAGCAACTTTTAGCCTATTAACACGTTATACTAGTAAATACAGCCAAATGGCATCAAGAATAGTTATATTATTCTTATTCTCTTTCCTCATTTCGTTTAACGGAATGACTCAGAATAGTGGCACTCCAAGACCAACAACTCCTGATATAAAAGGAACTTTAGTTGAAACCGTTTATTACCAAGGTGACACAATTCCGTATGCAAAATTAGATGCTGTAACTTGTAGTGCCGACCGTGTTTTTAAATCCTACAAACAAAGAGCAGCTTGGGATAAATTAAAATACAATGTAAAAAAAGTTTATCCTTATGCCATTTTAGCTTCTGCAAGATTAAAGGAGTACGATAGAGTATTGGCAACTATTCCTTCTGAAAAAGGAAAAAAAGCTTTTACTAAAGAGGCTGAAAAGCAATTAAAAGCTGAGTTCGGTGATGAATTAAAAAACTTAACCGTTACTCAAGGAAGACTTTTAATAAAACTGATTGATAGGGAAACAGGAAAAACAACATACGATGTTGTAAAATGTATGAGAGGTTCATTCTCAGCAGCCATGTGGCAAGGTGTTGCAATTGTATTCAACTCAAGTTTAAAAGCCGATTATGATGCCGATGGAGATGAAAAAAATATTGAATTGGCCATTAAGTTGATTGAGGACGGGCAGTTTTAGAAAAGTATCAGGTATATAGTATCAAGTATCAGGACAGCCTCTAGTTATTATTAGAGGTTTTTTTGTGCCAATAAAACAACCGAAAATGCGTTTAAAGATTGCTAAACTTGAATAAAACTCTCTCATATTATCTTTTGATTTCGTCCTTCATTTTATTTGTTGGAACTAATCAATCCTCTGGACAGACAAATCTGGTTCATAATCCGAGTTTTGAAATTTTTACTTCTTGTCCAACTTTTTATGACCAAATCAATAATGCAAATTATTGGAGTGGAAATGCTGAATATTTTAATTCTTGTGGTACTTTAAATTTTAGCGTTCCGAATAATTTTACTGGAAATCAATTTGCGAACAGTGGAGAAGCTTATGTTGGAATACACACATATAGTCCTGGGTACATTAATTCAAGAGGATACATACAATCAGAACTTATAACAAACTTGGTGGAAAACAGGAATTATCTTGTTGAATTTTATGTTAGTGCTGTTGATAATTGTTTGTTAGGAATAAATAATATGGGTGCATACTTTTCTGATACAATAATTTATAATTTAGTTTTACATCCACCACAAATTAATAATGACATCCTTTTGAATCCATTAAACAACAAAGATGAATGGATTAAAGTTTCAGGAAATTTTATCGCAAAAGGAACTGAAAAATTTATTACAATAGGAAATTTTAATGACGATGCTTCAATTGATACCATTCATTTTCCTTCTGGAGGTTTTGCTGATGGATACTATTACATTGATGACGTTTCAGTAATTTGTACTAATTGTGATCTAATTCCCAACATCTTTTCTCCCAACAACGATAATCAAAACGATTACATCGATTTTTCAAATTTAAATTTAGTAGAAGAAATTGTAGATATCTATAATCGTTGGGGAAATGTAGTTTTTCAGTCAAGTGCAACAAACACAAAATGGGATGGAAAGGATTTAAAAGGAAACGATTGCTCTGAAGGTGTTTACTATTACGTGTTTCATTATTCAGAATTCATCAATAAAGAAATTGATAAAAAAGGATTTATTCAGTTGGTGAGATAAAAAAGGAATTTAGTTTAGCACGTCATTGCGACCGAAGGGAAGCAATCTTTCCTTAATTGTAAGTATTGTTCTTATCGCGAGAGATTGCCACATCCCGCGAAGGTGCGGGACTCGCAATGACGTCCCAAAAGAAAAAGAGCTCCGAAACCGAAACTCTTAATAGTCCAATAACTAACAACCAACAACTAACAACTAACAACCAACAACCAACAACCAACAACCAACAACCAACAACCAACAACCAACAACTAACAACTAACAACCAACAACCAACAACCAACAACCAACAACCAACAACTAACAACCAACAACCAACAACTAACAACCAACAACCAACAACCTACAACTAATAACTATTAAGCCATTTCCTTTTTCTTAAATCCATCAGCAACAATCAAATCTTTTGTACCGTGACCCCAAGAATAAAAACCTTGTCCAGATTTTACTCCTAAATGTCCTGCAGTTACCATGTTTACTAATAAGGGACAAGGAGCATATTTAGGATTTCCGTAGCCATCTTGTAATACTTTTAGGATAGAAAGACAAACATCCAATCCGATAAAGTCAGCTAATTGCAATGGACCCATTGGATGCGCCATTCCTAATTTCATAACGGTGTCAATTTCTTCAACACCAGCTGTGCCTTCGTGAAGTGTGATGATTGCTTCATTGATCATTGGCATTAATATTTTGTTGGCAACAAAGCCAGGATAATCATTTACTTCAGTTGGAACTTTATTTAATTTCTTAGATGTTTCCATGATTAATGAAGTAACAGCATCAGAAGTAGAGTAGCCTCTAATCACCTCAACTAGCTTCATTACGGGAACAGGATTCATAAAATGCATTCCAATTACTTTATCTGCACGTTTTGTAACCGCTCCAATCTTTGTAATAGATATAGAAGAAGTATTACTTGCTAAAATGGTATTTGGAGGACAAACTTTATCCAACTCTCTGAAAATATTTAATTTGATTTCTACATTTTCTGTAGCAGCTTCAACAACTAAATCAGCGCTCTTAACACCATCCGCCATTACGGTGAATGTTGTAATGTTTTTTAAAGTGTTTGCTTTATCAGCTTCCGTAATTGTTCCTTTAGCAACTATTCTATCCAAGTTTTTAGCTATAGTCGCCATTGCCTTATCCAATGCTGGTTGTGAAATATCAATCAATGCTACATTGTAGCCAAATTGTGCAAATGTGTGAGCAATTCCGTTGCCCATTGTTCCTGATCCTATTACTGCGATATTTTTCATAGTTTCTAATTTTAATTATCACTCCAACGAATTACGAATTTTAAAAACGAAAGATACGAAATACTAATTTCTTGCGAATTTAATTATTTTCCTTTTTCGTAATTCGTAATTTTCGTAAAGATTCGTAATTCGGTGACGTATTTAGTAATTCGTATTTTTCGTAAAGATTAGTAATTCGTTGGCGTTTTTATTTTCCTCGTCCCTGAATAACAATTAGCGCTGTGTAAATCATAATTTTAAAATCAACCGCTAACGACATGTTTTCAATGTAAATGATATCGTATTTTAAACGTTGAATCATTTCATCTACATTTTCTGCATAACCGTATTTAACTTGTCCCCATGAAGTAATTCCTGGGCGTACTTTATGCAAATGTTTGTAGTGAGGTGCTTTTAAAACTATTTGATCAATAAAGAATTGTCTTTCTGGTCGCGGACCAACAATACTCATTTCTCCTATTAGCACGTTGTAGAATTGAGGAATTTCATCTAAACGTACTTTTCTTAAGAATCTACCCAATGGAGTAATTCTAGGATCTTGTTTGCTTGAAAGTGCTGGACCCGCTTTTTCAGCATCCACGCTCATGGAGCGGAACTTATGAATAAAGAAAGGTTTTCCGTGCCAGCCAATGCGTTCGTGACTATAGAAAATAGGACCTTTTGAAGTTGTTTTAACCGCTATAGCTACAATTATATAAACCCAGCTGAAAAGCGTTAATACAATCAAAGAAACTGCAATATCCATAATGCGCTTTAAGGATTGTTCCCAAGTCGGCATTATTTCTCTGGATATTTCGATGAGCGGTGCTCCAAATATCGAGGTCATTTTTACGGAGCCAGAAAGGATATCATACATATCCGGAATCACTTTTATGATTAGTCCTCGATAATCCAATTCGTTTACGATTTTACCAATGTTTTCATGCTCAAAAGATTCTATGGCAATAATAACTTCTTCAATTTTATGAGTGGTTATAAGATTCTTTAAATCAGATAGTTCACCTAAGTGAGGTAAAGTTTTTTTTAACTCTTGCGAGAAGCCATTTTTGTTATCAATATGAACAAATCCTACAAATTTATAGCCGGATGATTTTGACTGACTTTGCATCTCGGTAAAGAGCTTTAAAGCATTTTCATTACTACCAACCAAAAGTGCATTAAATCCTATAATTCGGTTGTGAATTCTGTAGTTGGTAATGCTGGAAAGAATAACTCTGAAAAATGCTGTAAATCCGAAATGCAAGAGAAAGAGAGTAATAATACTTTGATAATAATTCTTGTAAGAAACAATAGCATCATCAAGCAAAAGCGCAAAAAATATGATTAATACACCAATTAACGAAAGCAAAAATGTTTGTCCGATTTCTTTTAATCGCGATTTGCGATAAATATCTTTATAAGTTCCCGTTAAATAATACATCAATACCCAGAAGAAAGGAATGAAAAGCAATCCCCAATAATATTGTTCATCATAAACAAGTGGAACTGGTTTCCCGAATTTTGCTGTTTCAATATAGATTTTGCGGAAAGAGAAAAATAGAGCCCAAGCCAACATTGCAGCTGAAATATCGGCAATAAGATATTTTAAGACTTGTAGCTTTTTATTCATATGCTAATTATTTCTTCTTTATGGCCATATGGAATACGCCATTTAGTCTTTATTCTTTTTTTGTAAAATTTTAGTGATGGCTAATATTTCATAAAACTGCTTCTTCTTTGGGGACTCGGTCTTCTTTAGTAAACTAGTTTTATGTTATCAAGCATAACAGCAGCGCTATCAAGCGTTAAATTATGAAATCCCCAAGCCATTTTGTAATCGAGAGCTGTAAAAGTTCCGCTTACATTGGGAGTTAAATAAATATAAGCCTTTTTCCAGCTTGTAGTTGGGTTCAGGTTTAAACAAGTGAATTGTCCTGTTGATGCTGTTCCGCGAGCAATTATGCTTACGACTAAAACATGGTTGCATTTGTAATTAAATTCCAGAAAAACAGGTTCTCCAGTTTGAGGAAGGTCAAAAGAGTCTGTTGTTGCACATTCAAAGCGAAATCTAGTTAAATCAGTGAATCCAATCATACTTTTAGCTCCTTCAAATACGGTTGGATCAGGAGAAACAACTTCTTGTATTGTAGAATCAGAAAATTGTGTCGTTTGAAGTGTTAGTGAAGACACGTTAAAATCTTCCAAAAAAGCAAAAGTTGTACTTGATTTATATGTTACAGTAGGACTCAAAGTAATCGCCTTACCAATCTCAAAATTTACATCTTGCTCGTACGGATTATAAAAAGGATATTGTCCTCTATTTGATGCAATCCCGTTTACTTTTATACCAGCAATTATCTTAACTTTATGAGTGCCTTCTGTAATAACGGGAAAAGTAGCAGGCAATTCAAAACAACCAATTAGTTGATCATCTAAATACACCCAGGCATCGGTAATTTTATGTGAATTTGTTCCTTCTGTTATATAGTCGGTAGTTAAATTGAACTTTTCTATATGAATATAGGCAGGAATAGGCTCTGCGGGGTTATAGAGTTCGCAGGAACTCAATAATAGAGTCGCAAAAAATCCAAAAGAAAGTAAAAACTTGTAAATTTTATTCATGTTTTAGGCGTTTGATAATCCTTGTTCTTCAGCAAAATTAGATGTTAGCTTCATTTTTTCAATTATTTTATAAGCTACATCCAGCGCTTTATAACCATCATCAATACTCACTAAAGGAGTAGAGTTGCTGATTATTGAATCAGCAAACGCTTCAAGCTCCATTTTTATTGCGTTGGTAGGTAAAATAGTTGGATTTTCGAAATAAATTTGTTTAGAGCCTTTTCCATGGCCCAAATCAATAGTAACTGCAAGTGGGTCAACTTCTCCTTCAGCATCGTTTAAGCGTATCACATCTACCTTTTTATCTAGAAAATCGACTGAAATATACGCATCTTTCTGAAAAAAGCGGGATTTACGCATGTTTTTCAAAGATATTCTGCTGGATGTAAGGTTGGCAACACAGCCATTATCAAATTCTATTCGAGCATTGGCTATGTCCGGACTCTCACTAACAACAGCAACACCACTTGCGCTGATGCGTTTGATGTTGGATTTCACAACACTTAAAATAATATCAATATCATGAATCATTAAATCTAGAACAACTGAAACATCAGTTCCTCTAGGATTAAACTGAGCCAAACGATGAGTTTCAATAAACATTGGATTAGAACAATAATCGCGAGCGGCAATAAATGCTGGGTTAAATCTTTCAACATGTCCAACTTGAACATGAACGTTTGCTTCTTTTGATAAACCTTTTAAGCTTTTTGCTTCTTCAATTGTATTGGTAACAGGCTTTTCAATAAAAATATGCTTTGAGCTTTTTATGGCTTTGGAAGCGCAATCATAATGTGTAATAGTGGGAGTTACAATATCAACTGCATCTACCAGGTCAATCAGACTTTCAATAGTATCAAATGCTTTTACTCCAAATTCCTTTTCAACCTCTTTTGCATTCTCAGGATTAGCATCGTAAAAACCAACAAGTTCATATTTGTCAATTTCTTTTAATAATCGGATATGTATTTTTCCGAGGTGACCTGCTCCTAAAACGCCTATTTTAATCATATAATTCTTTAATTTGAAACAAAAATACTTTTTTCCACAATCGCTTCTTGAAAAATTACTCTTAATTATAAGTATAGTATTGTTAATTTCGTGCCCTAGATAATATTATGGTAACTGATACATACAGACATAAAGGTTTACGCAGACAGCTGGCGAGTCTTTTAAAAGAAAAAGGAATTGAAGATGCTGAGGTATTAAAGGCAATTGAAACTGTTCCTCGTCATTTATTCCTAAATAGTTCTTTTATAGAAAGAGCTTATGAAGATATTGCATTTCCAATTGGTTCAGGTCAAACGATATCTCGCCCCCATACAGTTGCTTTTCAAACAGAGCTGTTAGATTTAAAAAAAGGAGAGAAAGTATTAGAGATTGGAACAGGTTCGGGATACCAAACGAGTGTTTTATTGGAAATGGGTGTTAAAGTGTATACAATTGAGCGCCAAAAAGCGCTTTTCGACTTAACAAAGGCATTTTTGCCTACTATAGGTTATAATCCAAAGTTTTTTTATGGTGATGGTTATAAAGGACTACCAATTTTTGCTCCTTTTGATAAGATAATAATAACAGCAGGTGCCCCAATTATTCCAGATGCCTTGCTAGATCAACTCAAAGTTGGCGGAATTTTAGTGATTCCTTTGGGCGATAAAGTCCAAATAATGACATTTATTAAGAAAACAGCTCCAAAAACCTTCGAAAAGGTTGAATATGGGGAATTTAAGTTTGTTCCATTGCTTGAGGATAAGGAATGGGGCGATTAAGCAGCTAGCCTTTGTCGCCCATTCGACTCTGCTCAGGGTGACACAAATTGTGAAGGGTTATTAACAATCTAGTGTCAATAACAAACGTATTGTTAATAAGTGGGTGGATTAAAAATATTGTTTACATTTGTGTCACTGAATTTTAAAATTGATTATTTAAAAATTTAATTTAAACTAAACAACAAAAACTATGAAAAAATCAGTACTAGTAATTGCTTTAGCACTTGGCGTAACAGGTGCTTTTGCGCAAGACTTAACATCAAAAAAAGGAGAACCAATGTTGCCTGAGGCAGAAGATTGGGCTATCTCTATGAATGCAGATCCTATCTTTCAATATGTAGGTAATGCATTTAACGGAAACACAGGTAATGCTGCTCCAGGAGTAAATTGGTTGAATGGTAACCAAACAATCATCGGAAAAAAATTCATCGATGAGAAAAACGCTTACAGAGTATTAGTACGTTTGGGTTTCACAAATGAAACTTACAAAAACTTCGTTGCTGATAACTCTATTGCAACTCCTGCTGTTTTTCCAGCTCAAGATGCTGAAGTTGAAGACAAATTCAAAATGAGAAATACAACCATCGGAATTGGTGTTGGTAAAGAAATGAGAAGAGGAAAAACTCGTTTGCAAGGGTATTATGGTGCAGATGCGATGATCTGGATCGCTTCTTCAAAAAACAAGTTTGAATATGGTAACACTATGACAGCTGTTGCTGGTGCTGGTGTAACTCCAACTCCAACTTCTACAACTTGGAACACTACTACAGGTGCTGTTGCATCAGAAGGTGCTAACGGTAACCGTACTTTATCTTCAAAATCTGGAATGACTTTCGGAATTGGTGTACGTGGTTTCATCGGAGCTGAATACTTCATCTTCCCAAAAATTGCAATCGGTGCTGAATACGGTTGGGGAATTGGTTTCCAAACTTCTGGTAAAGGAACAACAGTAAGTGAAACTACTGGTGGTGCTGGTCCAGTTGTTGCTGAACAAGAAACTATTACTGCTGGTTCTTCTAAATTTGGATTTGATACTGATTTAAACCAAGGAACTATTTTTGGTTTCAAAGGTTCTAACACAGGAACAACTTCTTTAAAAGTTACTTTTCACTTCTAGTAAGTAGAAAATATTTTAACAAAAAGACCCACGCTTTAAGCATGGGTCTTTTTGTTTTAAGATAATTGCAAGAACAAATCGTACACTTCATCTTCTGTTAATTCTCTCCACTCACCAACTTTAAGTTTTCCTAATTTAATATTCATAATTCTAACTCTCTGCAATTTTATTACTTGGTAGTCTAACGTATTACACATTCTTCTAATTTGTCGGTTTAGGCCTTGTTTAAGCACAATTCTAAAAACTCTTTTTGTGTTTGGTTCTGGTTTTATCTTGCACGATTTTGTTGTTGCATCACCTATATCTACTCCATGTGCCATGTCTTTCAAAAATTGATTTCTCAATGGAAGATTAAGAGTAACAACATATTCTTTCTCATGTTCAAAATCGGGATGAATGATTTTATTTATGATGGCTCCATTATTCGTTAATAAAATCAGTCCTTCCGAATCTTTATCCAGTCGACCAATCGGAAGAATATTTTCTTTGTGTTGAATTGCATCAAGGATATTGCCTTCTACTTTTTCGGTAGTACAAACTATTCCAGCTGGTTTATTGTATGCGATGTATATAAAGTTGTGATCCATAATTTTATACAAAGGTATTTTTTAATTAAGCATTCCATCAAGATTCGTAAAATTCGTAACAATTCGTTATTCGTACCGTTTATTTTTTACCTTTGAATCGCTATTTGGTTTTTGATTGTAATAATCAAAATTAAAAGGGAACCTTGTTTAAATCAAGGACTGTTCCCGCAACTGTAAGCTCTTTCCGAAAGGAAAACGTGTTCTACAAACCACTATAACTGTAAAAGGTTATGGGAAGGTGCACAAGAGTGAGTCAGGAGACCTGCCAAAAAGTAAATAACATTTGTAGCTTTCGGAGAAAAGGCGAAGAATAGACGAATATTTTCACATTTTTCTATCCTTACAATTTTACCGTTTGTTGCTAATGATTAAGCTTTTGCTAAATCGTTTGTAATGAATTTGATTAAGATTAATTGTATGCTATTGCTAGTTGTGCAATCCTTTGTTGGATATGGGCAGCAAATTCCTGTGGATTCCTCAAAAAAATTAAATGTAGTGGAGGTGTCGGCTTCGCGTTTGACAGTTTTCTCGAATTCAAACAAAACAGAACACTTCGATAGTACTTTTCTTAGTCGCTACTCAATAAATAATTTAGCAGATATTCTCACAAACGAAAGTCAAGTTTTTGTTAAATCATACGGATTAGGAAGTTTAGCAACAACATCTTTCAGAGGTTCTGGTGCAAGTCATACAGCTTTGCTATGGAATGGATTTAATTTACAAAGTCCGATGAATGGCTTAGTAGACATGTCGCTAATTCCAGCAAATTTTATGTCGGATATAAAAATTCAATATGGTGGAGCAGGAGCATTGTGGGGAACAGGAGCAGTTGGTGGAAGTATTCATTTGAATAATTCTTCTGAATATAATCGAGGAATTACAGTTGCTACAACTACATCGTTCGGAAGTTTTTCTGATAAACAACAACAAGCAAATTTGGAGATTAGTAAAAAACGTTTTGTTACTTCTTTGAAAATATTTAATCATGATGCGAAAAATGATTTCCCTTTTATCAATACAGCACAATACGGTAAACCTGAGCAAAAACAAAGCAATGCAGAGTTAAAGGAATATGGGTTTTTGCAGGAAAACTATTTCTTAATTAATGATAAACAAAAATTAAGCACACATTTCTGGTATCAAAATAATGATAGGAATATTCCACCATCCATGACACAAAATATAAATGTGTCGAATCAAAAGGATGTTTTTTACAGAGCAACGGCCGATTGGCAAAGAACTACAGAAAAATTAACAATCATAGCAAGAGCTGCTTACTTTGATGAATATTTATTTTTTACAGATACATTAGTTGATATTGATTCTAAAAGCAGAACAAAAGTTTTTATTGCTGAAGCAGAAAGTAGATTTAGCTTAACAAAGAACGACATCTTGAACATTGGTGTTAACAATACTTATAGCGAAGCAGAAAGTGAAAGTTTTTTAATTACTCAACATCAAAACAGAGCAGCACTATTTGCAAATTATAAAATTCAATCGCTAAAAAAAAAGTTGAGTGCAGTTATTAGTGTTCGTCAAGAATTTGTTGAAGGCAAATCT
>CAMCUO010000005.1 GCA_945879015.1 Chitinophaga pinensis
AATAATAAATGTGCAAAATGCTTGCAATGTAGCGGATGCAGTAATATTAACCTCCAAAACAACCGCAAGGATTGGGATTTATAATGAATCACTATGTTTTATTTTCAATATAATTTCGGAAAGCTCAATATCATATATGCGAATACGGGATATTCTTTTGTTTACAATAAATCCATGGACACAATAGTACTTGCTGTTGCCATCAGGACTTTGTCTTTTGAATGGATTTTGGAGTGTATCAGCTGCATACCAATCAAATCCTTTCAGTTCGGTATATTTAGCTGCATTAAATGCAACTAAATTTGGAAGTATACCTATGATAATTTTAAGGTTGTCTAAATTAGCTTTCATTTTGTATGCTATATTGGGTTCTTTTATCCTTTTTAAGCGGTTTCTGTAAGTCCAGCCATGATAAGGTGTAAGAAACATCTGATTCAAGCGCTTAGGATGAAAATACACTCCGGATTGCGGACATTTGATAGTTATATCTGAATTATGATCTTTCATGACGATTAGATTAGTTTGTTTTGATACTTTTATTAATTTCAATGGATCACTCCCGTTTATGGGTCTACCTTTTCTTTTTCATTTCGTTGCTTCCCAGATATTCTAACAAGTGTTCCAATTTGTATAAAATTTTCCTTCCACCATTTTCACGAATAAAACCGATAGCCCTGCTGTTTCGTAAACTTTGTAATTTTTTGGTAGAACATTTCAGAAATTCGGCTGCTTCTGCATCAGAATAAACTGCGTTTATCTGAGTATCCTTTTTATATAAATAGGCCTCCATTTTCTCCAATCTTTCCATGATCGGCCTTAGAAATTCGGTGAACTCATTAGAAGATATTACTATGACTTTATTGTCCATATTTACTTTTTTTAGTTACGATTTAGAGGGGTAAAGCGCTTGCGTCTTCCCCATCTAAATACTAAACAAATGTACGGCTCAATTGACGGACTTGTTTCTGAAAACTAATGATATCAAGCGTTTTAGTACCAAGCGTATGAAACTTAGTATGAAGCGTATGAAGGCAACTGATCAAAAAGTATGAAGAGAATTAAAAACCGAAGCCAAAGAATAGGCATTTACAAAACTGAGTCAAAAAAAGTAGTTTTCTTATAGAGAATTATGGTAATAGATATTTTTCGGTTGGAATGCGATTTTTTGGAACCGGCTTATTTGAGTCCCCCATATTGCTGCTTAAAATTTTCGCATTATCGTCCTTAAATAGTTCAAAATTGTAGATCAATAAAGCAACATATTTCATTTTGTCGGAACCTGGTTTCCAGTCATATTTCTGAAAAAACTGGTATATAAAATACGTTAACCTTCCTTTTTCTCTCTTGCTTAAATTAATGGGAAAATATTTGGTAGATGAAGTAGAATTAAAAACGGCAAAATTCTTTTTTATAAAATCAACTATATCTTTTGCTTCCATGTAAAATTTATCGGACAATCGATTTTTCTCCTTTGATAGAATCATGAAATAGTTTAATATTTCCTCCTTACTTGCTTCACATTCTATTTGTTCAAATCCGGGTGGCAATTCTGGAGTAACTTCTGTAATTTCGGGAATCACTTTTTCGACAATTGAAATTTGGTTAGATTCAACATCACTGCCCGAACTTTTTTTTTCTGATATTTCGTTTTCAATAAATCGTTTTACAAGCGGTTCATATTTATTTGTTAGGAATTCGCTGTATTTTAAACATAAATTTTCTAAAAAATTTTTAAATTTCAGAAAATCATTATCAAATGTATATTGGAGGTGGTATTTTAAAAAATATTCGGCTGGCGTTTCATCACCTTTCACTATTTCCGTTAAAGAAAATTGCAAAGAAAAAAACAAGTCAAAATTATAGTCCCATTTATCTATAAAGCAATTCGTTTCAAAATTAACTATATTCAAATACTCGGATTCATTATCATTCCTTAAAAAATAGTCGGGGAATGGAAAGACTCTACTGTCTTCTGAATTTTTAAGGGCGCCAGGATACCTTATCTTCTCATAATTTTCCAAATAGCTTCCATTTTCCCCATTATATTGAACTGATATAATGTTTTTTTGCCAAAGAGCGGATTGTATTGCATCCTGAAAGGTTTTTATTAAAAACTGTCGGTCGTATATTTTCCATTTTTCATCACAACCTGTTAACTGAATGAAGATTGAGCCTGTATTTATTTCGTATTTATTTGCCACTTCTGAAATTGTTTTTTTGTTTTTTTCATTTACTTACGAATGTTGCCTGATAATAGCGGGTGTTTTTTGTACTGGCGCAATCGCTCTGGTCGCTATTATAAAATCTGTTGCGCTCATATGACCAAATGTCGGACGCATCAATTTCAAATAAATCATAAAAAGTGTCGCTTCCGAACATAACAAACTTAATATTATATAATTGTTTTAGAATATTATAAAATTACATGATTCCCAATAAATTCCATTCATAAAATGGAAGTTCTTAATGTTTCTCTATTAAAATTTCTGCTTGATTCATTTTCCCAATACCATTTCCATTGTTTCATCCAATGATTGTTCATCAAATGAAGCCAAATAAATTTCAGTTACTTTTAGGCTTTTATGACCTAATGCTTTTGAGATGGAGTACAAATCCGCTTTTTTCTTTCTTGCTATATTAGCAAAGCTATTGCGACTTGAGTGAAAATGCAAACGTTTGTTTAGTTTACATGATGCTGCAAGCTTCTTTAAATTGTAATTTATTTCCGAAGCTTTTGCATCCAATTGCTTTCTTAAAAATTGCTGATCGGAATAGTCAATATCATTATCCAAAATGGGAAACAAAAAATTTTCCGGCTTAGCGCTTCTCTTTTTGTAATATTTGATTATTTCTTTTGATTCAGAATTTACCTTGATCGACTTAAAGTGTCCCGTTTTACCCATCTCATAATGCAAACGTCCATTAATGATGTTTATGTTCTTTAGCTGGATTAGGTCGCTAATCCGAATTCCTGCATTATTAAAAGAAAAAAGATAGTAATTACGAACATCAATCAACTTTTGCTGCTCTGGTGCTTTCAACTTGGTTCGTTTTATTTTTGCCACTTCTTCAGAGGAAAGCGTTTCTTTCTCAGTAGCAACGTTTTTCATCTTAATGTGTAAAAAAGGATTTTTGTCTCGGTCAATTAATGGTTGTGATTCATTCATTGCTTTATACAAAATTGCTCTTACAGTTTTTAAATGAAAATTTATAGTGTTTGATTTTTTACCTTCTTTAATAAGAGCAGATTCATATTGTCTCAAAAATTCAACATTTAATTCATCGAAAAGAAGCGATTGCTTCTTAATATGTTTTTCAATGCTTCTGAGAACAGAGAGATGGTTCTTTGCTGTGGAAAGTTTATTGCGTTCCACTAAATGATCCACTGATTTTTTTGCATATACTAGAAAATCAGAAGAAGCATTGTATTTGTTGGTTGCTTTGTCTTTAATGTGTTGAGATGTCTGTGAGCCATCAGTTAAAGAAACCTGCTGCTTTACCCGGATAACATCATTTAACTTTTGCTCGATGTCTGAATTGATTGCTTTGGCATTGGATAAAGCTTTCTTTTCCGGATTTTTTTTGGTGCGAGTGATATAAAGGCAATTGTTTTCATCATCCCAATTTTCAGGTTTTACAGAATAACCAGTGGAGATATACCTTGATTTACGATTAGCTGTTATTCGGAGCATGATAGGGTGAGTACCATTTGAATAAGTTTTGTAGGTATAATAAACAATGGCTATCTTTGGTGCTGACATGATTGAATTTAATTTTTTTGCAAAACAAATATAATCATTTTGGTTGAAACATGGTTGAATCGAAATGCTCTTTTTAATACTTTTTATGAACATTCAATGCCTATTTAGTATTTTACAAGTTATTGATATTCAGTAATTAAATAGAATTTAGTGGAATTAAGTAGAGTTCTCTCGACTCTCGAGCGGAGTCGAGAAACTGCTATTCTCTGCAAAACAATGTCATTAGCAAATTTTAACTTTACTAAGAATCGATTGTTAATTATTTCGTACTTTAGCATTCATAATTCATCCCCGCCATACTATTTAAATAGTATTTTTGCAATCATATATGTTTACGTTACTAAAAAAGGAAATTCGCAGTTTTTTAAGTTCACTCATTGGTTATATAGCCATTGGAGTGTTTTTACTGCTTATTAGTTTGTTCATGTGGTGGATTAAATCCGATTCGGGTTCAAGTGCTAATTTGAACGTATTAGATAGCGGTTATGCAAACATTGATTCTTTATTTATCATAGCGCCTTGGGTGTTTCTCTTTTTAATTCCAGCCATTACCATGCGCTCTTTTGCAGATGAAAAAAAATCTGGAACAATTGAACTTTTACTTACTCGCCCACTTACAGATTTACAAATCATTTTAGCAAAATATTTTGCCGGACTAGTATTGGTTTTGTTTTCTCTATTGCCAACGTTAATTTATTATTATTCAGTGCATAAATTGGGTAGTCCTGTCGGAAACATAGATACTGGAGGAATGTGGGGTTCTTATATTGGATTGTTATTCCTAGGTGCTGCTTTTGTTTCTATCGGAATATTTGCTTCTGCTATCACCGACAACCAAGTTGTTTCTTTTATACTCGCATTATTCCTTTGTTTCTTCATTTATATTGGGTTTGATTTTATTAGCTCTTTTTCTCTTTTCGGAAAAATTGATAATATCATTTTGGCATTGGGAATAAACAATCATTATGTATCAATGAGTCGCGGAGTAGTGGACACAAGAGATGTATTGTATTTTGTTAGTTTGATTGCTGTATTTATTTTGGGAACAAGAACGGTTTTGGAAAGTCGTAAATGGTAGGTTGATGTGCAGATTTGCAGATTTTTGATGTGCAGATTATTTGGTTTTAAGTAAATAATTTAATAGGTAGCAACAAATAATAATTTTAATGTCACACTGAGCGGAGTCGAAGTGCGTAATTCATAGAGATGAAAAGTAGAAATAAAAAACGGGATTTAGTAGCACTTGGTTTGGCGATTGCCTTACTGATAATGCTGAACTATATCGGCTCGTTTATGTTTCATCGTTTCGATTTAACTACTGAAAAACGTTATACTTTATCAGACGCTACTAAAAAATTATTGGGGGATTTAGACGATGTTGTTTTTGTAAAAGTGTATTTGGAAGGCGAATTCCCTGCTGGTTTCAAGCGTTTGAGAAATGAAACTAAAGAAATGTTGGATGAATTCAGAGCTTATTCTGATAATAATATCGAATACGAATTTATTAATCCTTCTGCAAATCCTGATAAAAAAGAACAGAATGAAGTTCATAAACAACTTTATGAGAAAGGTTTAGACCCTACTAATTTAGAAGTGAAGGATGATAATGGAACTTCGCAACAAATTATTTTCCCTGGAGCAATTGTAACTTATAAAGGTCATGATTTACCATGGCAACTTCTAAAAACACAAATGGGTCGTTCGCCCGAAGCACAAATAAATAATTCTATTCAATCATTAGAATATGAATTTGCAAGTTGTATAAGAAATTTGAGTGTTCATATTCGTCCAAAAGTTGCATTCATTGCAGGTCACGATGAGTTGGATACACTAGCTGTTCAGGATATTGCAGATGCATTGAACGAGTTTTATGCTGTTAAACGTGTTACAATTGATGCACAATTAAAAGCCTTGAGTGGTTTTAAAGCGATTATTATTGCTAAGCCAGATTCTTCGTTTACTGATAAAGATAAATTCATCATTGATCAATTTATTATGAAAGGCGGGAAAGTACTTTGGTTAATCGATCCATTGTATACTAGTCCCGACAGTCTTCGCAGAAATGGTGGGACACTTTCTGTACCGTATAATTTGCGATTGGATGATATGTTATTTAAATATGGAGCAAGAATAAACCCTGATTTGATTGTAGATATGCAATCTTCCATGATTCCTGTGAATGTTTCAATGAAAGGACAACCAGCCAATATTCAAATGAAGCCTTGGATTTTTTCTCCATTGATTTTGCCTACCGGTAATCATCCAATTGTAAAAAATTTAGATGTAATTAAAATGGATTTCGTTTCAAGCATTGATACAGTTGCATCGATTGGAATTAAAAAAACAATTTTATTGCAATCATCAAAATATTCGAAAACGATGCTTTCTCCTGTTAGAGTCGATTTGCGAATGGTGAATATGCCACAAGATGAAAAACGTTTTAATAATCCTTATAGAAATGTGGCTGTTTTATTAGAAGGAAAATTCGAATCTGTATTTAAAAATCACCTAGATCCTAAAATTGCAAAGGACAGCGCCATTGGATATAAGGCGGATGGAGTAATATCAAAAATGATTGTGATAGCAGATGGAGATGCAATTCGTAACGATATTGATTATCGTTCACAAAAAAAATTGCCTTTGGGTTACGATAAATATACTAATCAAACGTATGGGAATAAAAATTTCCTACTGAACTGTATGAACTATTTATGCGATGATTCAGGCTTGATTGGTGTTAGAGCGCGTGAATTAACTTTGAGATTGTTAGATAAGAAGAAATTAAAAAATGAACGATTGAAATGGCAAGTTATGAATAGTGGTTTGCCTTTATTAGGATTAGTTCTTTTTGGAATCATTTATAATATTAGACGTAAACGTAAATATTCATCCTAATGCGTAAAAACAGAATTGCTATTATTTTAGTAATATTAATGGGTTCACTTACCTTTTGGTTTATTAATAAAAACCGAAAGAGTACATTAAGTGCAGAAATGAAAAGTTTTGCAGTAAAAGATACAGCATCTATCAGTAAAATATTTTTAGCAGATAAAAATGGTCGTAATCTTACGTTAGAACGTACAGAAAGTGGTAAATGGACTGTGAATGGAAAATATGGAGTTCGTATGGATGCCTTGGAAACCTTGCTGAAAACAATTATGCGAGTGGATGTGAAAGAGCCTGTGGGAAAAAAAGCACAAGATAATGTTATCAAGAGATTGGCTACAAGGGCTGTGAAATGTGAAATTTATCAAAAAGGCGAACTTACTAAAGCCTATTATGTTGGTTCCGAAACACAAGATTTAACGGGTACATACATGATTATGATTGATATTGAAACGATGCAAGCTATGGAGCGACCTTTTGTAACTTATATTCCAGGCTTTGAAGGATATTTGACAACACGTTATTTTACTGAAGAAAAAGGTTGGAGAGATCGCACTATGTTTCAATATAATCCAAATGATATTAAATCAGTAAGAATGGAAATTCCTTACAACCCTTCTTTTGGATATGAATTAACAGTGAAAGGAAATAACGATTATGAAATTAAAATGCTTTCGGATAATAAAGTAGTTGCGAATATTGACCCACTAGCAGTAAAACAATACCTTTCATATTTTCAGATTTTAAGTTTCGAAAGTTTTGAAGTGGATTTAAAACAAAATCAAATTGATTCTGTTTTGAAATCTCAACCAATTAATATTTTAACGGTTACCGATAAAGATGGAAAAGTAAATAAAGTGAAATTTTTTGCCAGAAAACCTAAAAAGGAGTCTTATGGTAAAGATGGACTTTTGTTAAAATTTGATGAAGAACGAATGGATGCACTAATGAACAACGGAGTTGATTTTGTTATGGTGCAATTTTACATGTTCGGTAAAGTAATGCCTACAGTCGATTATTTCCAAAAAGGTACAAATCAAAGCCCTCAGCCTGTTAATCTTCCGGTAAATAAGCCAAAAGCCTAAATATTTTTATTAACCAAAATTGCATAAAGTCCCTGTTTTTAGGGACTTTATTTGTTAAAAAGTTGGTTGAAACTAAAGTTTGAAAGGCCCCTTTTTTTTGTTTAAATATTTATATTTGTTCTATTAAATAAAAAAACTTAATTCGACCTAAATATGAAATTTATTGTTTCCAGTACTTCATTATTAAAACAATTACAAGCCATCAGTGGTGTGCTTAACTCAAATAATGCTCTTCCGATTTTAGATAATTTTCTTTTCGAAATTGAAAAGGGAACTTTGAAGATTTCTGCATCAGATTTGGAAACTACAATGACAACGTCAATTAGTATCGAATCAAAAGATTCAGGTAGCATTGCAGTTCCTGCAAAATTATTATTGGATACTTTAAAAACATTTGCAGATCAGCCTTTGACTTTTTCTGTTGATGATAAAAAATACGGAATAGAAATTATTTCTGATTATGGAAAATACAAATTAACAGGCCATAACGGAGAAGAGTTTCCAAAATTACCAGCATTGGAATCAGGTTCATCGCTTGATATTGATGCAAGTGTATTAGCATCAGCAATCAACAAAACAATTTTTGCAACAGGTAACGATGAACTTCGTCCAGTAATGTCAGGTGTGTTTTGTCAATTAGCTACTGATAGCATTACGTTTGTTGCTACAGATGCTCATAAATTGGTGCGTTACCGTAGAACAGATGCTAAAGCAAAAGCTGCTTCATCATTCATTATTCCTAAAAAACCATTGAACCTTTTAAAGAATACTTTAGCTAGTGTTAGTGGAAATGTGAAAATCGAATACAACAATACCAATGCATTTTTCTCATTTGAAAACACAAATTTAATTTGTCGTTTAATTGATGGAAAATATCCAAACTACGAAGCAGTTATTCCAAAAGAAAATCCAAATAAATTAACGGTTGATCGTGTTTCATTCTTAAGTTCAATCAAACGTGTCTCTATTTTCTCAAATAAAACAACTCACCAAGTGCGTTTGAAAATTGCAGGAAGTGAATTGAGTGTTTCTGCGGAAGATCTTGATTTTGCTAACGAAGCAAGCGAAAGATTAACTTGTCAGTATGGTGGAGAAGACATGGAGATTGGTTTTAACTCTAAATTTTTAGCGGAGATGTTAAGCAACATGTCATGCGAAAATGTAAATTTAGAAATGAGCGCACCAAACCGTGCTGGAATTTTATTGCCAACAGAAAAAGATACTGCTGGTGAAGATGTGTTGATGTTGGTGATGCCAGTTATGTTGAATAGCTAAATTCTTGCAAAATATAATTACGAATAAATGTCATCTCGAATTGAGGTGACATTTTTGTTATAGAGCGTCATTGCGAGTCACGCCCAGAGCATCGGGGCGGGATGTGGCAATCTCTCATGATGAGGAGATTCGCTACCATTGAGGAGAGATTGCCACATCTCGCGAAAATGCGGGACTCGCAATGACGCTCTAATAATAATTCAATTTATTTTACTAAATTCGTAATATGAAATGCAAAGCATTCATGATTATCGTATAAACTAATAACCCAATAAATGAAAAAAGTACTACTTTCCATCTTCGTTCTATTTGCTACAATTGCAAGTGCGCAAACAACAGTAATTGACAGCATTTTGTCTGGCGGCATCTATCGTAATTACAGAGTATATATTCCTGCTTCATACACAGGAACAACTGCACGACCACTGGTTTTTGATTTGCATGGTTATACTTCAAGCGCAATTGCTGAACAAGGCTATTCTAATTTTATGCCCATTGCGGATACTGCCAATGTGATTTTCGTTTATCCGAACGGAACATTAGATGTTAGCAGTCAGCCATATTGGAATGCGGGATTTGGTGCAGCAATGGATGATATTGGATTTATTTCCAATTTAATTGATACGCTTTTAACTCAATACAACATTGATGCTAACATGGTTTATTCCTGTGGAATGAGCAATGGCGGATACATGAGTCATACTTTAGCATGTGAATTAAGTAATAAGATTGCAGCTATTGCTTCAGTAACTGGCAGTATGACTACGTATCAACAATCTATTTGTGTGCCTAATCGTCCTGTTCCAATTATGCAAATAAGCGGAAATGCAGATGGAACAGTTTCTTACGGAGGAGGAGGAGGCTCAATGGGAATTGATGCTTTGGTAAATTACTGGGTGACAAATAATAATTGTAATCCTACACCAATTTTTACAAACGTTCCGAATACAAGCACTACAGATGGCTGTACAGCGGAGCATTATTTATACAATGGGGGAACAAATGGTTCAACTTGCGAGAAATATAAAATTATTGGTGGGGGACATACTTGGCCTGGTTCTCCATTTATTATTGGTGTTACCAATCAAGATTTTAAAGCATCCGAAAAAATTTGGTTGTTCTTTAGAAAATATAAATTAAATCAATTAACGGGAATAAGTGATTTGCAAAATGCTGATAAGATTACTCTTTTTCCAAACCCAGCTACAAATATTGTAAACATTGAAGGAGAAAATGTTTCTTCAGTAATTATATATGATCTTGATGGAAGAGTGCTTATTCAAACTCAGCAAAAGCAAATAGATATTTCTGCTTTAGCAAAGGGAGTTTATTCTGTTGTTGTTATTTCTGAGAAGAATAGAAGTGTGAAAAAATTGGTGAAGATGTAATTACTTATAAATAAGTAGTTCTTTCGAGCCATCACTTTTCATATAACCTCTATACATTCCTGCCGAATTAAAAGGCATGGTAATATTTCCTTTTGCATCAATGGCAATAAGTCCGCCTTCACCTCCAAGAGTTACTAATTTTTTCATCACTACTTCGTTCGCAGCATCTGCAAGAGATAAACCTTTGTATTCCATAAGCGCTGAAACATCATAAGCAACTACCGAACGAATAAAAAATTCACCATGACCGGTACAGGAAACTGCACAGGTTTTATTGTTAGCATAAGTTCCAGCACCAATAATAGGTGCATCACCAACGCGACCAAATTTCTTATTGGTCATTCCTCCAGTAGAAGTTCCTGCTGCAAGGTTTCCATATTGGTCAAGTGCAACTAAGCCAACCGTTCCAAATTTTTTGTCTTTTAAGTCTATATCTGTAGGTTCAACAAAGCTTGTAGTATCAGAATGATCCAGTTGTAGTTGCTCAGCTTTTTTTATTTTCTGTAATTGATCCCAACGTTTCTGTTCAAAGAAATAACTGGTGTCAGCAAATTCACATTTACATTGTTTTGCAAATTTTTCTGCTCCGACACCAACCATCATTACATGCGGTGATTTTTCCATCACGCATCTTGCCGCTGTGATAGGATTTTTTATGGTACGGACTCCGGCTACAGAACCAGCCATCAATGTTTTTCCATTCATGATAGAAGCATCCATTTCGTTTTTGCCATCAGCAGTAAAAACAGAACCTTTCCCGGCATTGAATAAAGGAGAATCTTCTAGAATTTTTATTGAGACAATAACTGCATCAATGCTTGTTCCGCCTTTGCTTAATGTATCGTAACCTTTTTTTAGTGCTTCATTGAGTTTGTCGGTATATTCTTTTTCAAGCTCAGTGCTCATGTTCTTTTTTAATATCGTTCCAGCACCACCATGTATAGCAAGGGCGAAATTTTTATTAGGTGTTTGCTTTTTCTCTTGCGATAGAACTAGTATCGGTAAAAACAGAATCAAGTATATAAATAGAGTTGTTTTTTTCATTTTATGAACCTTAAAATTAATCAACATTATCTTTCCAAATAAAATACACCCCTAACCCCTCTCAAGAGGGGAATGAATACTGCTAATATATAAATAAGTTCTTCGAAAAAATTATTCTTAGTGCCTTTGTGCTCTTAGTGGTATGTTTTACAACATCTTCAAAATTTCATCACTCATTGGGTTTACAGCAGATGAATAGTATTTTACTAATTCTCCTTTTTCGTTAATTAAGTATTTGCAAAAATTCCAAGTAGGCACTTCATTGTTCCACCCATTTTCTTTTTCATCACTTAACCAATTGTACAAAGTATTATCTTTTACATCAATTTTTTCAAAAAGCTGAAATGTAACTCCGAAATTTTTTCTGCAAAAAGCACCAATATCTGAATTCGTTCCAGGTTCTTGTCCGCCAAAATTATTTGCAGGAAAACCAAGTATAGTTAGTTTGTTGCCATGTGTTTCATGCAATTTCTGCAATTCATCATACTGAGGAGTATAGCCACATTCAGAGGCAGTATTCACAATCAATAGTTTTTTTCCTTTATAAGACGAAAAGTCGATTTCTTTTCCTTCAATAGACTTCAATTTGAAATCATAAAATGATTTTGAACTCATTTTTGTATTATTAGGTCGTGATGAAACTCCTTTTGGAGAAAACAATTTTAGTAATTGATATATTAAATTTTTCATAAATTATTCTACTATCCTCAGTTTTGCAAATTTTATTAATAATTGTTTTTGTCCAATTCCATCAAAAAATATTGTTGCTTTATTATTTGGAAATGCGCCATCCATACTAACCACTTTTCCACTGCCAAAACGATCGTGCTGGACTTGCATCCCTACATTTAAATCTCGTAAACTTTCAGTATCGAAATCAGAAGTGTTTTTGGATGCTTTATTTACTTTCACCAACTTTTTCCCAATTACTGGTCGTTGTACAAATGTTTCCTTTGGTTTAGATGTATGCAATTTCGGTTTTAATGAATATTCTTCATCAGCAAATATCCGCCCTTTGTTTTCTGTTGGTAACTGAATATATTTTGAATCCAATTCTTCAATGAATCTGCTTGGTTCGCAATAAATTAAATTCCCCCAACGGTAACGAGTTGTAGAGTAGGAGAGTGTGATTCTTTTTTCTGCACGTGTTAATGCAACATAAAATAATCTTCGTTCTTCTTCCAAATCTGCTCTTTCGGTTAACGACATCTGTGAAGGAAATAAATTTTCTTCCATTCCAACAATATATACATACGGGAACTCTAATCCTTTCGCAGCATGAATCGTCATCAATACTACTTTGTTTTTATCTTCTTCTGTTTCGTTCTTTTTATCAGCATCTGTCATTAATGCAATGTCTTGCATGAAAATATTCAGAGTAGTTGTTGGTTGCTCGCTGTTGGTTGTAGGTTCATCCGTAAATAACAAAGCACTTTCTTCTTCTTCTCTTTTGACTTTTAACTTTTGACTTTCTTCTCTTTCTAATTGGTTCTCAATCTCCGTTTCATCTTTTACAATTTCAATCTCACTTTCAGTAAATTCTTTTATTCCATTTAGTAATTCTTGAATATTCTCATGCCTGCTTACTCCTTCGGGAGATTTATCAGCATACAAGTCTTTTAGAATGCCTGAATGTATTGCTATATGTTGTCCTAAGTCATAAGCATTTTGTGTTGTCAATTGTGCTGAAAAACTTTTTATCATGCTAGCGAATTCATCAACTTTAGTTTTTGCACCGGTGTTTAGCCCAATATCAAATTCGTTTATGTTTTCAATTACTTTCCACAAACTGATATTATGGTCGTTGGCAGCTACAATAATTTTTTCAAGTGTTGTATCGCCAATTCCACGAGCAGGATAATTTATTATTCTTTTTAAAGCTTCTTCATCGTTATTGTTAATCGTCATACGATAATAAGCCAATAAATCTTTTATTTCTTTTCGTTGATAAAAAGACAATCCGCCGTAAATGCGATACGCAATATTTTGTCTACGTAAAGCTTCTTCCATTGCTCTGGATTGCGCATTGGTTCTATATAAAATAGCAAAGTCACGGTTATGCGCCTGCTCATTCATTTTTGTTTCGAAAATAGAATTGGCAATAAAATTTCCTTCTAAATTATCACTTTCGGTTTTTACAACTTTAATTATTTCACCTTCTGCATTATCTGTGAAAACATTTTTTTTCAGCTGATCTTTATTTTTTGCGATAACGGAATTTGCAGCACCAACAATATTTTTTGTAGAACGATAATTTTGTTCCAATTTAAAAATGCGTAATTCAGGATAATCTTTTTCGAAATTTAAAATGTTCTGAATGGTTGCTCCACGGAAAGCATAAATACTTTGAGCATCATCACCCACCACACATATATTTCGGAAAGCCGCTGCCAACTGTTTAACAATTAAGTATTGAGAAAAGTTGGTATCCTGATACTCATCCACCAAAATATATTTGAACTTATGTTGATATTTATGAAGCACTGCCGGAAAATCGCGCAAGAGAACATTTGTATTGAATAGCAAATCATCAAAATCCATAGCACCAGCCTTGAAACAGCGGTTGCGATAAATTTCATAAATAATACCCATTTTTGGTTTGGCCGACTGACGATCTTCCTCTTGAATTTGAGGATTATTAAGATAAGATTGAGCCGAAATCAGGTTGTTTTTTGCAGAAGAAATTCGCGACAAAACAGCTCCTGGTTTATAAATTTTATCGTCCAAACCTTGTTCTTTAAGGATAGTTTTGATTAAACTTTTGGCATCATCCGTATCATAAATGGTAAAATTGGGAGGATAGCCTATTTTTTCAGCCTCACTGCGTAAAATCCTGGCAAAAACTGAGTGAAAAGTACCCATCCAAAGGTTTTTTGCTTCGCCTTGACCCACAATTTTAGCAATCCGCTCCTTCATTTCTCGAGCGGCCTTATTGGTGAACGTTAAGGATAGAATATTAAAAGGATCAACTCCTTTGGTCATGATATGCGCTACTCGGTAGGTCAAAACACGCGTTTTCCCCGAACCCGCTCCTGCTATAATCATTACTGGACCTTCGGTACACTCAACTGCCTCTCTTTGAACCGGATTTAGCTCTTCTAAATACGTTTTTGACATAAATTCTTTAAATTTTGCTCAAAAATAAGCTAAAAATGATGCTAAAAAGCAGATTTTAATGTGTGTTGAAAAGTAATCCTGCGTTTTTTTTTAACACATGCAACTTTTGGGCATAATTGTACATCTGCTATGTATATTTCAATATAATTAGTAAATTAGTCGGATAATAAAATCAAAAAAAATTTTAAAATGAAAAAACTTATCTATTCTCTTGTAATTACATTTTTAATGGGATTATCGGTAAACACATTCGCTCAAAAAGCAGTTGCTACTATGGCATATTTGAATGTTAAAACTTCTAAAAAAGTTGTAGATGATAAAACTGCAATTGTTAGCTTTCAGTTAAATAACATTTCAGATGAAGCTACATTAGCAAAATATAAGAAAGCATTTTCTTCTCAACAAAGAATTCAGTCAGTAACTACTTCTTTGCAAAAAGGAAATATGGCTTCTTTTTATATTAAAATGGACAAAACAGCAACACTAGAAACTTTACAAAGATTATTCGTTAAGGCACATGTTGCATCAGTAAATGTTGATGGCAAAGTTGCAGCTACTAAAGATCTTTCTAAATTAAAACAAAAATCTGCTAAAAAATAATATTTTTTCATACTTATAAAATGGGTATTACTTTTTGTAATCCCCATTTTGTTTTTTACACCCATTCCATTATTGTGGTCGAACCGATAAACAAACAATTGCATTTCATCATTGGCATTGGACGCTCCGGAACGACCATTCTGAATAAGATATTAAATTCTCATCCTTCTATTCACAGTTTACCAGAGGCAAATTTCCTTCTTTTTTTTCTGAACGATTATAAAAATGTAACTCGTTTTACAAAAGAGAATATTGAGTTAATGTTTCAGCAGATTAAGATCTTTTCATTGTCGCATCCATTGGTTGGTTGGGAATTGGACATGGAAAATGCAAAGCAAAATCTTATAGATATTGTTTCAAAAGGTGAATTGTCCTATGCTACACTTTGTAAAACTATTTATTCTGAAATTAAAGTAACAGGGAAAGACAAGTCAAACGCTACAATGCTGATTGATAAAAATCCTGCTTTTACTTTATCAGTTGACCAATTGGAAAAACATTTTCCTGAATCAAAATTTATTTTGTTGGTTAGAGATTACAGAGCAAATGTATTGTCGAGAAAACAAAATGCTTATTTGAAATCACCTCTTGTGCCTTATAATGCTACTCGTTGGAGAGTTTTTAATCTGATTGCCAATAAGTTTTATCAAAAGCATAAGAGCAAAGTATTGTTATTGAGATATGAAGATTTGGTGAGCGAATACGATGCATCCATGAAAAAAGTGTTTGCCTTTTTAAATGTGAAAGAGGAAGATATGAAAGAAACGGACTTGTCGAAAGTGGATGTTTCAAAAATGGAAATTGCTAATGAGCATAAAAAATACTTTTCAAAAAAATATGAAGATTTAAGTAAGCCAATTAATACCAAGAGAGTAAATGCATGGCAAACAGAATTGAGCAAAGAGGATATTGCTGAGTGTGATACTATTTGTGCGAGTTTTGCTAAAGTGTTTGGTTATACAGAATTTACTCCTGTTCCTTTTTTCAAAAAAATCGGGATTATCTTAAAGAACATTTTTATTATTATTCCTTCTTATTTAGATATTAAAAAGGATCAGTTGTTGTACCACGTTTCTGCAAAAACAAAAATGAATGCTTTGATTAAGCGACACGAAACGCTTGGTTTTATTAAGCGTTCAGATTCGTAAATTATACTTAATTATAACGTCACACTGAGCGGAGTCCAAGTGCGTTATCTTTACTAAATCCGATTCTTCGAAGGAGAAGGCCTGAAGGCTAAAGGTAGCTTGTATTTTATCTTAATTAAAATTCCCCAGACTGAGGATTTCAAATAACAATAGTTGTAATATAGTTTATCGAAAATAGTAGTTTTTTTTGAAGGAATGTGTTTCGCATAACCGAATCTCAAAGCCAATTTCTCACAAGCAAAATCAAGCAAAGCAATTTCTTCCGATTTTAATTCATTCACATAAGCATTAACCCTTTCGGTATTTACCTTTTTTTCCAAATTACCGTGCATACGTTGAATTTTTTCATTCTTTTCCTTAGAAACATTTTCCACCGCATGCTTTTTTATCTCTTTTGAAAGTTCCTGAAAATTGAGCATTTGCTCGGTATACGGAACATGAATGTAGGAACAAAGCAATTGTAAGTGCTCTGTAGGATCACTTGCCAAGTCTTCATATTTAATTAAATGATAGGGAATGTTTTTCGTGGCAAGACATTCAAAAATGCTTTCATAATAATAATTCCAATCGGCTGCCAACTTGTGAATTGGAACATTTTCATCCGAATATTTTCTTCTCGATAAAATATTGTCTCTGTAATCTCTAACAATGACAATAAATTTTGCATCAGGAAAGATTTCTGAAATTTTATCAATGTGCAAAGAGTAAGATGGATTTTTATCGATTACCCAATTCACATTTTTCTTCTCTTTTTGAGATAGGGGGTAATTCAAATAAGCGAGCTTGCAAACATTTGCAAAAGTTTTATCCTTTAACTGAAGGATATCTTTCTTTAATTCCGGACCGGGTTTCCATATACTTATCACTCTGTTGAAATTTTGGTCGAACATATCAATAAATGCATCCACTACTTTCTCATCATTAAAATCCTGCTGATGAAAGGTGTGATAAGAGTGCATAATGAATTCGTTTTCTGGACTGGCAATAATCTCAGGATTGGAATTGAGTATATTTGTGAGAAGAGTAGTGCCCGAGCGACCCATTCCTACAATAAAGGCAATTTTTGGTAAAGATGATAATGGTTTTAATTCAGTCATTTAATAGCTCAGCCTATGTTTTAAGCATTCAATATACAAAGTAATACTTAGGAAAATCTAAAATAGACAAATTATCCCTCTGCTTTTTCAAGGAGAGGGAAGGCTGAGGTTTTAAAAGGGCTATTTTTGATTTTCACCTAGTATAAAAGTAACAATTATTCGTTTATTTGAGTATTTTTGAGATATTTGTATAGTATGGTAATGGGCATAAATTATGAGGCTAATTGACAAATATTTTCCTTTAATTTCAGTTACTTCAGAAAATCGGGAGGCGCTTTTCAATATCGATAGGCTTCGTTTTTTTAGTCTGGCTTTAGCGCAATTTATTTTAATTCTTTTTATTGTTACTCGCTATAATTTTGAAAAGTCATCAGGAATAATCGATTATGCTCCTTATGTTATTCTAGTATTTGCAATTTATAGTTTTATTGCCATCCGTTTTCGTCCAGCATTTCTATTTCTTGCGTGTGTTGCACTTGTTTATGCAGCATTTGGAATTCTGGCTGGAAGTTTTTTTATTCTTATCGGATTAGGTTTGATTTTAATTTGTCACTTACCTATAAAATATACTTATCGCTTTGTATTAATATTAGCTATTGCATTTCTTCTAGCTCTTTTTAGGACAGAATTTATTTACATTCCATGGATGACTATGACTGCTATGTACATGGCTCCATTGTTTATGTTCCGACTCATTATTTATTTGTATGAAATAAAGAACGGAGTGGTACCTGCAAATAAATGGCAAAGTATCAGTTACTTTTTTATGTTTCCAAATGTGTTCTTTCTCTTCTTTCCAATTATCGATTACAAAACCTATATCAAAACACACCTCGATTCACCTGAAAAAGAAATATGGCAAAAAGGAATTCGATGGATGCTGCGTGGATTGATTCACATCATGTGTTATCGTTTGATCTGTTTTCATTTTTTAATCGGACCAGTTGAAGTAATTGACCTTCCAACAATGTTGCAATACATGGTGGTTAATTATTCTTTGATTATCAGACTTTCTGGTGTATTTCATTTTATGATTGGTCTGGTTTGTATGTTTGGATTCAATCTTCCTCAAATATTTGACAATTATTTTACTGCTACCAGCTTTGTTGATTTGTGGAGAAGAATAAATATTTATTGGAGAAATTTCGTTCTAAAAATATTTTTCTACCCAACAATGTTTAGGTATAAAAAAATTCTGAAAAAGAATTTGTTGGCTTTTACCATGATGACGGTTTTCTTTATAACCTGGATAATGCATAGTTATCAGTTGTTTTGGATAACAGGTGTAGTTTCTGTTAGATCCATAGATGTTATTTTTTGGATGGTGATTGGTGCATGTATAACTACAAATTCGGTAATTGTTGAAAAATATACTTTAGCTGAAGACAGAGTAGAAAAGCCTCAATCGGAGTTTAAAAAGTATTTCATGAAAATAATCCGAATGATGGGAATGTTTCTTTTCATGTCAATTATGTGGTCGTTATGGAATACACGTACATTGGAAGATTGGCTTTTTATTGTTTCAAAAGGAAAACAAGTTGATTCGAAACAGTTACTTCTTATTTTTTCGGTTGTAATTGGAATTATTGGTTTAGGAATTCTTGTTCAGATGATGTTGAAAAATGTTAAGTTAAAACAGCTTATTAATAGGAAACCGCACGAAACAATTTTATTGACTTTGTCTACACTTACACTTCTAACATTATTTTCTTTCAAAGAAATTCGTTCTAATATACCTTTATCAGTGCAACATTTGTACGATCAAATTTCTGATGGTTCAGCTAACAAACTTGAGAAAACAAATGCTGAAGCAGGTTATTACGATAAATTGATTGAAGGCGAAGAGGGCAATACAATTGGCATAGGAGGAAGGTCATTAAAAAAGATGGTGAAGAAAAATCCTTATACCAATGCTTATATTTATCAAAACAATATTGTAAACCGAAGAATGAAACCCAATCTCAACATTGTTGGTTCGGATCATAATTTTCAAAGTAATAGTTTTGGAATAAGAGATAAAGAGTATTCTATAAAAAAACCTCTTGGAACAAAACGTTTAGCATTGCTTGGCGGCTCTTATCAAATGGGTTCTGGTGTAAATAACAATGAAGTTTTTGAAGCCATTGCAGAAGAAAGAATGAACAAAGAGTTGGTGGATACAAATTATAAAGCTTTTGAAATTTTCAATTTTGCTGCTGGTGGTTATTATTTGTTGCAGCATGTTGAAATAGTTCATACATCTGTATTTCAATACGACATGGATGCCTTGGTATATTTTGCGCATACTGATGAAAGAGGCAAAGTGGTAAAAGATTTTACTACTATTATCAAGAAAGAATTGCCATTGAAATACCCATTTCTTCAGCAAATTGTCAAAGAAAGCGGCATTAAATCTTATATGAGTATTTTACAAATAAGAGAATTACTGACTCCATATGCCGATACAATTATGAAATGGGGTTATAAGGAAATATATGAGCAATGTAAAAAGAACAATGTGGTTCCTGTTTGGGCCTATATGGAAACTACTACTGAGTTTGTTGATGATGCAGAATATAATGAGCTAAAAGCATACGCTGAATCATTAGGTTTTGTAACTTTGGATTTACGCAATACCTATGGCAATATTGATAGAGTTGAAATTCAGATTTCGGATTTAAATACTCACCCAAATGTATTAGGACATCGATTGATTGCTGAAAGGTTTTATAAAGAGTTGAAATTAAAAAGAGATAGTATTTTTAGAATTGTTGAATAATATATTTGTTTGTCAAACTTAAAATATAAAAAACATGCGTGCAGACATTAACGAAATAAAAGAAACAGTAAAGGCGTTCGTTAATAAACGTTTTTTAAAAAATGCTGAAGGGAAAGAATTAAACTATTCAACTCCTCTCATTTCTGGTGGTATTATTGATTCGATACTTGCTATGCAGTTGGTTGTTTTCCTAGAACAAACCTACAGGTTTGAATTTCAAGCACACGAAGTTGATAAAGATAATTTAGATAACATCGATATCATTGCAGGGTTTGTTGTAAAGAAGTTGAATGCATAAGGTAAATAAGCTATATCAGCTTCTTGAAAATTCGGCAGAACAGTTTCCGGATAATACTGCTTTAGTTTTGCAAGAAAAAAAGATTAGCTATCAACAATTAGATTCATTAGCTAATAAAATAAAACAAGCTCTTCATTCTATAAACATTTCTGAAGGAAATCGTATCGCTATTTGCTCTCCTAAATCCATTGAATTTGTCGCCTCTATTTTCGGAATATTAAAAGCTGGTGCTGCTTATGTTCCTGTTGATTATAATTCACCTATTGAACGCAATAATTTTATTATTGAAAATTGTGAAGTAGCTGCAATTATTATTACTAAAGACTTGTTAGAAAATTTTAAAAATAATTTTACGTTTTTCGCAGATATTGGAATTGATTTAGTTTTAGCAAAAAGCAATAAGGTAACATTAAAAAAATCTTCTGAAGATTTATCCTATATTCTATATACTTCAGGCTCAACGGGAAATCCAAAGGGTGTAATTTATACCAATGCTGGAGCACTTGAATTTATCAATTGGAGTTCAAATACTTTTTCTCCCACTTCGAGTGATTGTTTTTCGTCGCATGCGCCTTTTCATTTCGATCTTTCTATTTTTGATTTATATGTTTCTATAAAGCATGGAGCAACTTTGGTTCTGATAAAAGAAGAAGTGGCGAAACAACCTATGCTATTGGCTCAATTAATTTCAGAACAAAAAATTAGTATTTGGTATTCTACTCCTTCAATTCTAATAATGCTTTCGGAATATGGCAAAATGGAAAAGTATAAGTATGATAGTTTGAGATTGATATTATTTGCTGGTGAAGTTTTCCCAATTGTCAAATTAAATACATTAAAGAAAAAAGTTAAAACATCGGTTTTTTATAATCTTTATGGACCAACAGAAACAAATGTTTGTACGTATTATCAATTGCCTGAAAATATTGAAACAAATATTCCGATTGGAAAAGTATGCGAACATTATCAAGCCTGTGTTGTTGGTGATGAGCTTTTAATTAGCGGAAAAGGTGTGATGTTGGGTTATTGGAATGTTCCTGAAAAAGATAATTTTTGGAAGGACCAAGAAAATAGATTTTGGTACAAAACGGGTGATTTGGTAGATGTTGCAGAGAGTGGAGATTATATCTTTAAAGGCAGAAGAGATAGAATGGTGAAGCGCAATGGTTATAGAATAGAATTGGATGAAATAGAAACAGGATTAAGTAAACATCCCGATATTGTTATTGCGGCTGTTGTCAGTAAGAACAATGAAGAAGAGCAAATGATTATTTCTGCCTTTGTTGTTTTAAGAAATACTGAGCAAAAATCAGTCATAAAAATGAAGGAATATTGTATGAATCACTTACCTTCGTATATGGTTCCCAACGACTTTATTTTTGTTGAGGATTTGCCACAAACATCAAGCAATAAAGTGGATTATCAGAAATTAAAACAATTAGCCTAATGGAACTTTCCTTATCAACAGAGCAAATGCTTATCCAGGAAAACATTATTGGTTTTGCTCAAAAAGAATTGAATAATAATATTATTGAGCGCGATAAAAACCAGCAGTTTTTACCTGAATTATGGAAAAAATGTGCGGAACAAAAACTTACTGGATTACCTGTTGAGGAAAAATTTGGTGGTGCTGGTTTAGATCCTATTTCTTCTGTTTTAGCATTGGAAGCATTGGGTTATGGCTCCGATGACGGTGGTTTGAATTTTTCTATATGTGCACATTTATTGGCTTGTGTTGTTCCTATCTGGAAATACGGAAACGAAAATCAAAAGAAAAAATACTTGCCTGATTTATGTAATGGAAAAAAAATTGCTGTAAATGCAATGACAGAAAGCGAATCGGGTTCGGATGTTTTTAATATTAAAACAACTGCTAAAAAGCAGGATAATGGATTTGTGATAAACGGAACAAAAACGTTTTGTTCAAATGGTCCAGTTGGAGATATAATTTTAGTTTATGCGCTTACTGATGAAAGCAAAGGGTATTATGGTGGAATTACAGCTTTCATTGTAGATAAAAATGCAAAAGGATTTAAAGTCGGTCAGAAATATGAGAAAATGGGTTTGCGCAGTTCGGGTATTTCTGAAGTAATATTTGAAAATGTTTTTGTTTCAGAAGAAGATATGGTTGGAGGATTTGGTGGTGGAGCAACGGTGTTTAATCATTCGATGGAGTGGGAGCGAACTGGTATGGCAGCTTTGCATGTTGGAACCATGCGCAAGTTGCTTGAAAAATCAATTGATTATGTTCAAACACGCAAATCAGGAAATGAAGTAATCGGTAAAAAACAAGCTATCGCTCATCGCATTGCAAATATGAAAGTTCAATTGGAAGCAGCTTCTTTGCTTACTTATAAAGCTGCATTAGGATTAGAAAAAAATAAAGAGAACATGATTCATGCAGCTTCAGCTAAACTTTTTGTGAGTGAAGCATTTGTTGCTGCTGCGATTGATACCATGCAACTTTTTGGTGGAAATGGTTATATGACAGAATACGGTATTGAAAGAATTGTGCGAGATGCTCTTGGAAGTACTGTTTATTCTGGCACATCCGATATTCAACGTAACATCATTTCTCGTTTGCTTGGATTGTAAAATATTTAGTATTTTAGCGCTAGTTCTCGATACTACTAAATTTATGAAACTATACGATGTCATCATTATTGGCGGGGGGCCAACAGGTTCAACTGCTGCGACACTTTTAGCTCAAAAAGGGTTAAGTGTTTTGTTGTTAGAAAAAGAATCCTTCCCAAGAGAACATGTTGGTGAATCATTGATTCCGATTTCTTATGATCAATTGAATAAGTTGGGATTGGTTGAAGAAATGAAAAAAATTTCTAGTCGTAAACCTGGAGTTAGTTTTGATGCAAATGATGGTGTGAACCGATCTTTATGGTGTTTTAAAAGTGTTATTAAAGATGAATCATATTTAGCTTTTCATGTTATCCGTTCGGCATTTGATAAGCTTTTGTTGGATAATAGTAAAAAAGTGGGAGCTGAAGTGAGAGAGCAATACATGGTGAAAAATGTAATTCTTGATAGAGCAGATAAAATAGTAGAAGTGCATGCAACAAATGCAGAAGGCAAAGAAGAAAAATTTGAATCCAAATTTATTGTTGACGCAAGTGGACTAAGTACTTTTCTAGGAAGAAAATTGGGAGTTAAAAAAGCATATGCGGGTTTAGATAGAGTGGCTACTTGGTCGCACTGGACAAACACCGAATTTGATACAAATTTAAAAGAAGGCGTTATTAAAATTGTTTATTTGGGTGGAGAGAAAAAAGGATGGATATGGGTTATTCCTGTGAGCAAAGAGCATTTGAGCATTGGTGTGGTTGTGAATAACAGTCATGTGAAAGAAAAGAAAAAGCAATTTCAAGATTCAGAAGATTGGAAAAAAGATTATTATTTGCAGGAACTACAAGAATGTTATTTGTATAAAACGGTATTGAAAAACGCTAAGATGGAGCATAAAGTTGCCATGGCTGGTGACTACTCTTATTACTGCGAAAAAAAGTATGGTGAAAATTATGCTTTAGTTGGAGATGCTGGTGCATTTTTAGATCCTATTTTTTCAAGCGGAATTTTTGTTGGAATGAAGAGTGCTGAATTGGTAGCGGATGGTATTGAAGCGAACCTGAAAGGAAAAGGGAATGCTGAAATGGACAAAGCTTATGTTAATATCAATGGTGCTGTCAACTTACTTGAAAAATTTATTCGCTTGTTTTATACTCCTGAAGCACTTGATTTTTCTAAGATTGGAACTCCAGAAGGACTTTTAATGTTTAAAAAATACGAACAAACATATTCCGTTTTCCATTACTTATTAGCGGGTGATTTTTTCAATAATTATGAAAAGTACAGTGAATTTATTGATACCATACGTGATGAGAAGACTATGGCCAAATTCGAAAATTTAATTGATCACGCGCACAGCGCCTTACCTAAAAGTTGCGGAGAAGATTTTGAAGAAATGTATGGTGAAATGACGCATAAAATTGAGTTTGATCATAAGGCGTTTGAGTAAATAGCATTGTGCACCCATTCGTGAGAGATTGCCACATCCCGCGAAAATGCGGGACTCGCAATGACGCTCTGTTATGTGGTTATCGCTTTTAGAACGTCATTGCGAGGCACGACCCGAGCATTCGGGGCGGGATGTGGCAATCTCTCCAATATTGCGAAGACCAGTCACCCTCAAAAAAACCAAGCACTAACATTCATCACAATCTTCCTTCCCCAAGAAGGAACATGTTTTAAAAAATAAAAATTCTGAAATTTTAATTGCCACCAAAGTGTTGCATTTACTTTAGCACAAATTTGTTTTTTGTCATTTTCAAATTCTTCACGTAAAATATCAATAATCAAAATCCACCGTTCATTTTCTGTTTTGTTCCATACTTCATGTTCGTATGCATCACAGAAGGCAAAGAGTTTTCCATTTTTCCATGAAATTTGCTCATTTCCAACTCTCATTCCAATTTCCGGTAAGCTATTTTTGCAGTTTAAAGTAAAGTGACATCGATACATCACATTGCTATCACCATGATGTGGTTTTATGGAAGTATTTGCATTTAAAATGGAAAACGAAGCATGTGTCATTGCTGGAATGCTTTCGATTATTCTTGTCGTCTCCGGACATTTTTCACAATTTTCTTTTTTCTTTTTGCTCCAAACATACAATGGAAAAATAGTCCAGTTCTCTGCTTTGCTGGCAAGTGATTTATTCATGTAAGGAATAATATTTTTATCCTTTGATTCAACAAGTTTGGTGAATTCTTTTAAAATTAAATCGTAATTGTCTTCAAAAAGAGCCACCCATTTTTTGTCATGGATATCAAAAAAATTAGGCTCTGGGCCTTTGTAAGCGCTATTCTCTGCAAACGAATACCATTTCTTTGAATTTCCCATTAGTAAACTTTAAATAGATTAACACTTACTATAGCCAGTCGTGTAAATGGATGTAAACATTTTGCTAAAAACTTAATTGTTCTAGCAGATAATTTTTTAAGAAAAGTATATTTCTGCCATCTCTTTTGTAAAAAAAGCGAAGTCATTACTGTTGCGCAAATTTTTTCTTTTTCATTTTTAAATTCATCACGCACAACATCCACCACAAAAATAAAACGATCTTTCTCCGAATTATTATACGCTTCATGTTGATAGGCATCCATAAACATCAACCATTTCCCATTTTTCCATGGACGAACTTCCTCTTTAACTTTAAAGGCACATTCTGGAAGTCCAGCCGGAATTTCCAGTCCTAAATGACATCTATAAATAGTATTTGTATCTCCGCAATGTGGATGAATTTTACTTTTTGCTTCTAATAAATTAAAAGAGGAAGAAGTAATTTCTGGATATTTTTGAATAATGGAATAAGTTATTGGAAAATATTTCTGATTTTTAAACTGTTGAATTCCCCATGTTCTCAGTGGAATTGTTTTCCAGCTATTTTCACGCGAAACCATTGATTTTATAAAATAACCAATGAGGTTGTCGCTTTTAAGATATTCTTTGAGTTCTTTATAAATGGCTTCGTAATTTTCTTCAAACTCTTTTGTCCAGCGAAATTCTTCTGGTTTAGTAAAAGGAGCTTCCGTTCCATGATATTCGTCATTTACGTTATATATGTTGTACCAAGCCTTTTGCATCCACTCTTTATTTATTATATTTGTTTTAGTAAAAACTCTAGCAAATGTCTGAATTCGAATTTACAAATAAAAATCCTAAGTTCTTTTATGATTCTGCTCAGTTTCCTTTTTTGAAGCCATTGCTTGATAATGTTGGGGTTATTCGAAAAGAGTTGCAAGATATTATTGCTTCAGGAAAGGAAAATCAATGGATGAATACGTTTCCACATTATGTAAAATCTGACGAGCACAAAGCTTGGAAGGTATTTTCATTTTTGTTCTTTAATATGAAGCTTCCCAACAACGCAAAATTATGTCCGAAAACGGCTGAACTCATTTATTCTATTACAGAGATTCTTTCTTGTGATTATTCTTATATGAATCCAGGAACTCATGTGCTGCCTCACAAAGGTTATTCACGAATGGTTTTACGTTGTCACATTGCTTTGATTGTTCCAGATGAGGAACTTTGTGCTTTACGTGTTGGAAATGAAATTAAACATTGGAAAGAAGGCGAACTTATAATTTTTGATGATTCATTTGAACATGAAGCATGGAATAGATCCGACAAAAGAAGAGTTGTTTTAATGTTTGATATTCCAAATCCCCTTTGGGGATATACTGCTCATGAAATTTCAAAATATAAAATTGATAAAATTGATGATCCTTTTCTTTTATCGATGGCTCCCAAAGATGAATGGATAAAAGCGTTTGAAAAAGGAATTTTTCCTTTGGAGAGTTTTAAAGATTAAATTTTGGTTGAGAATTGTTATATAGTCAATTGATTAAAGGTATTCTCAGCTTAAATGGTTCTGACTTATTTCTTCTTCACAAAAACTTTCTTCACCAAACCAACCGCTTTCTCAACAACTAAACCTACAATAATTCCAGCAAGGACACAGGATAGTGCTTTTATAAACCAGGCCAAAGCAGACATGTTAGCCAAAGTGTGTTCGAGATCGTGAATTAAATTGGCAGAAAATTCAAAGCCGTGAGCAATGATTTCTGCACCCACCCAAAGCATGGCTGCGGTACCCACATAACTCAAAATTTTTAGGAAATGCGGCATGAACCTGACAAGACCAAGTCCGAATTTTTGCAGGACAGGATGAAATTTATCCTTGGCTAAGTGAAGTCCTATGTCGTCTGCTTTAACAATCAATCCAACAAATCCGTAGACTGCAATAGTAATAAAAACACCAACAGCCAGCATCACCAAAATCTGCTTCATCATTGGCTGGTCGGTGACATAACTATAAGCAATGGCAATAATTTCTGCGGAGAGAATAATGTCAGTGCGAACCGCACCTGTAATCCTTTCTTTTTCCAATTCATCTGGCGTGATGACTTTTACTTCATCCATTGTTAGAGGCAGATCAGGATGTTTGCTAAACATTGAATGCAACTTTTCGTACCCTTCGAAACATAAATAAGCTCCACCTAACATTAAAATTGGTGTGATTGCCCAAGGAGCTAAGTACCCGAGCAACAAAGCTGCAGGAGTTAAAATAAGAAGTTTATTTATGAGAGATCGTTTGGCAATCCTGTAAATGATAGTTAGTTCACGTGATGGATCGAGTCCAACAACGTACTTTGGCGTAACGGCTGTATCGTCAATGACAATGCCCGAAACCTTCCCGCTAGTTTTGATTACCTGTGCAGGTACATCACTCAAGTTGGCTGCAGTTGTTTTTACTAAAGCTGAAATATCATCTAAAAGTGCAAAAAAACCCGAAGCCATATGCTATAATTTTGCTAATGTGTACATATTGAAATCGATGCAGGTGATTTTTTTCGATTTAGAGCAAAGCATTTATCGCCTCCATATTCTCATCACAAACTTCACCGCTAAATTTTAATTCCGCATTTTGATCGCTCAAAATTGCAGCAGCTTTATTTAGTTTTGCACCAATTGTTTTGTAGTCATCCACGTGCAATTCGTATAATTGATTGTCCACATGCTCTTGATCTGACAGTAATTTGTAGCCAAGTAACTTGTTGTAATGAATGGCTCTATCATTGTCGCTCAATATTCTGATACGAGAAATTTTGCTGACATTTAATTTTAAAAACATAAAATTCAAAAGACACAATGTTGCAAAAACGGCTGCAAAGGAGCTGATGTAGTCTTTGTCACTAATAAAAATTCCTCCTTCGCCAAATCCTAAGCCTACATCATAATTTTTTGCATTGATGAGTCCAACTTGTTTGCCTTCAAATTCAATAATAAAATAATAATTGTTTCTGTTGTTTACGGATTTGAACCAAATTTTTTGAGCTTCAGGTGTAATGAAATTACGGTATTCCATGTAATTAGCAATATCACTTTGGTTTCTCCAATTACGAACCATCTCAATATCTTTTTCTTGCACTCTTACAAGCCGAACGCCATATTGTTCAAGAACTAACATATGATTTCGTCTTCGTTATAGGAAGGCGCATTGTTCAAAGCTTTTAACATCTGACTTATATATTGTGCGACAATTCCAATGCAGAAAATAATTATACCTGTAGAAAAAAGAATACTTACAATCAAAGAAGTATAACCTTCCACATCAATTTTTAAGTAAAACTTTTTAATGATGTAAAAAATTCCAATAATGAAATTGATAGTAGCTAAACTAAATCCAATATAGGTTACCAATTTTAATGGTAGAGTAGATGAAAACATGATGATGGTAGAAGTCATCTTAAACAATCCTGCTACTTTGTAACGTTGCTTATGTATGTAATCAGGATTTGCATTTACATCTACAAAGGCTAATTTTTTTGTGTACCATAAACACAATTCATCAATAAAAACAAATTGTTTGTGATTGTGTACCAACTTATCAGTCAGTGATTTTTTTAATAATCTAAAACTGCTTCCTTTTCCTTTTTGTGGGCCTTCCAGCTTTGCTAGTATTTTATATGCTCCAGAAAAAATTCCTCTAAAAAAAGGTTGATTTTGTTTTGGATACAATCCATAAACCAGATCAGCATTTGTATTTTTTTGATTATCGATTAGCTTTTGAATTTCTGAAGGGTGAACTTCTAAATCATCATCAATGGTAATAACAAAATCTCCTTTCGCATGTTTGAAGCCACAAACAGTAGCTCCGTGCTGACCGAAATTTTTACTTAAGCGAATAATGGTTGTGTTGGATGAACTTGCTTTTATTTTTTTTAATACTTCCCAGCTATTGTCGGTACTACAATCATCCACAAAAATAATTTCGTAGGAATATTTGTTTTCAAAAAATGAAACAATGCTTTGGTGCACCTTCTCAAGTGCATTTTCAGAACCATAAACTGGAATAACTATGCTATAGTTTGTGCTCATATTTTACTATTTAAAAGTAATCCACCATCCATTTTTATAACTGTTCCAGTAATTCTTTTTGATGCGGCACTTAATAAAAACGCAGCAGTATTTGCAACATCAATTGGTTCACTTATTCCAAGTGGGTAACGACTTTCAATTTCTGCAAATTCTTCTTTTGAATAAATTTGCTCTGCTTGTTCCAAAATTTTTGTCCGAACCAGACCAGGAGCAATGGTGTTTACTCGTATTTTTTTAGAAGCTGTTTCCAAAGCCAATCCTAAAGCAAAAGACTCTAATGCAGCTTTTGATGCAGTATAAAGCGAACCTCCCGTGTATGGATGATTTGCAGAAATGGATGAAATGAAAACAACTGATGCTTCGTTATTTAATTTTTTTGCAGATAATAATCCACTACTCAGCAATACAGCCGATGAAAAATTTATTTTAAAAAGTTCATCAATGTGTCTTGATTTTAAAAACTTTATTGGAAGTGGATTGATAATTCCAGCACAATGAACGAAACCATCAATAGCAGGTATTTTAGAAATCAAATAATTAATTTCCTCTTCGTTTGACAAATCAGCAATAAAAAAGCCTGCTTTATTTTTTAATAATGCTTTTGTTTTATTTAATTCATCAGCATTGCGACCAGTGATAATGATATTAGCACCCAAAGAATCACACAATTGCGCAGTTGCTCTTCCTATTCCAGAAGTAGCACCAGTCACCAAAATTGTTTTATTCTCAAGCTCTGTCATATTCTAAAAGTTTTGTATAAACATTTTCGGTTTCTAAAATAACACTTCCCCAGGAATATCCAACTCCGAAACCACTCAATAACAAAGATAATTTTTTTGTTCGTAATGCTTCTTTCATTTTGTAGCACATGGTTAATGGAATAGAAGCGGAGCTAGTGTTCCCAAAAACATCTATAGAATAAGGCACTTTTTCAAGATCTATTTTTAATTTTTTTCTCACACTTTCGTTGATGAGCTTGTTGGCTTGATGCATAACGAAGTAATCTGTATTCTCTTTTGATTTATTACTTTTTTCATAAAGTGTAGTAATATTTGAAGCCGCTTCTTTCAATGCAAAATTAAAAACATCCATTCCATTTAAAATCAAATGCTTTTTTGCTCTACTAATTCCTGGTTCAATTTCTACTAAATCTTCCAATGTTTTATCAAACGGTGTTCTGCAACTTCCATGTTCAATTATGATTGCATTTTTTCCGGAGCCATCGCTTTGTAAATTAAAATGCATTTCATTTTTAGTTTGTGAATGCTCTATCAATGTTGCGGTTCCTGCATCTCCAAAAAGTGGATAAGTGCTTTTATCGGTATATGTTGTAGATGTAGATGACTTATCTCCAACTATCAATAAGCCTTTTTTTAATTGTCCGCTTTGCATTAAGTTGGTGATTACCGACAATCCATAAACATATCCAGAACAACCTAAGCTGATATCAAATGCGATACAATCTTTTTTTAATCCTAAACGGTTTTGTAATAAAATGGAAGTCGCTGGTAAAATATAATCGGGTGACTGAGAAACAAAAATCAGGACATCAATTTCTTCAGCACAATTATATTTATCTAATAAATGTTTAGCTGCTGTAAAACATAAATCGGAGCAAGCAACATCTTTAGCGGCAACTCTTCTTTCTTTTATTCCAGTAGTTTTTGCAAATAATTCTCTTTCCTCAACTGAAATATGATTGTAATCGGCAGTTTTTTCTATGTGAGTTGGCACACAGCTGGAGATTGCAATAATATTCGTTTTAGTAGTAGATAGATAGGCCACTTATTTTAATTTTTCGATAGTAATATTATAAAGATCTTGGATTGTTTGTGCCGATTTTAAATCAGCGCCATTTAATAATGCATTAAAATTCGCATCAATGTATGCAATGATAATTAAGGCATGCATACTGCTCCAACCTTTTATACTTCTAAAGTTTGTAGCGGAGCTAAGAGTCCCAGGTTCTAAATCTTCAAATTCAACTTCTAAACCTTTCGTAAATTCTTCTATGCTATTCATAAATGTAAATATATTAAAATATACAATTCAAGATGACTATAGCTCAATAATGGTTGCACCCCAAGACAAACCGACTCCAAATCCTGCGAGTAATATTTTTTGTCCTGGTTTTGCTTTTCCTGATTTAATGGCTTCACTTAATGTAATGGGGATGCTTGCAGCAACTGTGTTTCCAACACCTGCCATGTAATTAAAAACTTTTTCCTCCGGAATTTTCATTTTTGTTCGTATGGAATTAATCAAAAATAAATTCGCTTGATGAAAAATAAAAAGATCAACGTCTTCGATATTTAATTTTTCTTTCGCCAATAAATCTTTAATCATTGCTGGAACAGTTTTTAATCCAAAATGAAAAACTCCAGCACCGTCCATGTGTAAATTAGCATCGGTAGTCACATTTCCGTGTTCATTTTCTATTTCAATAAAAGAATTTTTTGAAATTGGATTTCTTGCACCACCATCTCTGATGATAATTTTTTCTGCCATTTTTCCATCTGTTCCAAAAACGAATGAACTAATGTTAGCATTTTTTTTACCAGACGAAATGAGCGTTGCAGCTGCACCATCACCAAAAACAAATTTTGAACTTCTATCTTTTTTATGAATATTTTTTGTGAGTGTTGAAGAAGTAATTAGCAAAACATTTTTCAATCCCAAAGACTCAATCATTCCTTTTGCCATCCCTAATCCATATACAAATCCGCTACAACCTAAACTGTAATCCATTGCTCCAGCATTTATTGGAAGCCCTAATTTTGCTTGTATGATAGAGGCAGAGGCAGGAAACATGTAATCAAACTCCAAAGCACAAAAAAGTAAAAAATCAATTTCTTCAGGTTTAACTTTGTGTTCTTTGAAAAGTGCTAATGCTGCTTTAACAGCAAGATCAGAAGCTGTTTCATTTTTAGCTACTATATGCCTTTCAACAACTCCAATTCTTGCATAGTTTTCTTTTTGAGAAACAGTTGCAGGAAAAGCTTTGAAAAAATCTGTATTACTATAGATTTTTTCGGGAAGATAATAACTGATAGCTTTTATGAATGCCGACATCTTTGTAAAATGAATAGAAAATATTTAAAAAGTGTTTATGACAATTTTCGAATTAAAAGTACAAAAATACTTTCTCATCTTGGGAAAAACTTAATTATATTTGGTGGGTAAAGAATTGTATAGAATTTCAATGAAAAAGAACAAAGTAAAGGAAGCCCCTAAGCCTGAAAAAAAGATTGTTGAAAACGTGTTCAGTGAAAAAAAATTGAATCGTAGAATAATTTTATTTTTTGTGCTTTTATGTTTTTTGGTTTACGGGAAAAGTATCAAGAATAATTATTCTATGGATGATGAGTTTGTTGTTAGAAATAACCAACAAGTTCAAAGAGGAATTGAAGCAATACCTGAAATTTTTAGAACAACCTATGTTGTAAATAGTCAAAAATCGAACTACGAATATCGTCCAATTGTTAAAGCATCATTTGCGTTAGAGTGTGAGTTTTTTGGAGTAAATCCACATGTTAGTCATTTCATAAATGTGTTGCTTTATACTTTAGCGATAGTATTGCTTTACATGACTCTCAAGGCTTTACTGTCGAAATACAATATACTTCTTCCTTTTATAATTACGACTTTATTTTTGATTCATCCATTGCATTCCGAAGTTGTAATAAGCATTAAAAATAGAGATGTTATTTTAAGTTTTACAGGATTTATTCTTTCCATATTCTTTTATTTAAAATTCATTGAAACAAAAAAATATTATCACTTATTTTTCGGAGTATTTTTTATTCTTTTTGGATTGATGTCTAAAAAAGATGCGATGACCATTGTTGCTATTATTCCCTTTACTCTTTGGTTTTTAAAAGATGTTTCTTTCAAACGAATGATTCCAATTTTTATTTCTTACATATTTCCAATTCTCATTTATCGATTTGCAAACAAAATTGCGAATCATAATTTTTCGAGAAAAACATTGGATTGGGAAAATCCTTTATATCTGGGTTCAACTTTAGCGGATCGTATTCCGAGCGGATTTTATAGCATTTATTTTTATCTAAAAATGTTTTTAATTCCGCATCCGCTTGTTTCCTACTATGGCTACAATCAAGTGCCTATAGCTACTTGGTCGAATGCAATTGTATGGATTGTTTTAATCGGATTAATAGGCGTAGGTTATTATGTAATTAAAAATTTCAAAACAAAAGGAATTGAAATTTTTGGAATTCTATTCTTTTTAGTAACCATTTCAATGTTTACAAATGTGTTGGTTCCAGTTGTAGGTATTGTAGGTGAGCGATTTGCATTTATTCCATCACTAGGATTGTGTTTTATATCAGCTTGGGCTTTGTTTAAAGGTTTTAAAATTGCTTTTGAAAACAAAGAATTGAAATTTCCAGCACTTTCAAGTCCGATTTTCGTGACTTTAGGTTTAGTTGTTTTGCTATTTAGTATCCGTTCATTTGTTAGAATAAAAGATTGGAAGGATACATTTACTTTGTATCAAACAGATGTTAAAAATGCTCCAGAATCGGCTCATGCCAACTCATTGATAGCAGCAGCATCCATTCAAAAGATTAAGGAAAATGAAAAAATGAGCATAAATCAGAAACGATTTTATGTTCAAAATGCGGAAAAATACTATTTAGAATCCATTCGCATTATTCCAGACTACATCTCTTCCTTAAACAATTTGGGAATGATTTATTACACCTATTACAATCAGCCTGAAAAGTCGATTCCCTATCTTAAAAAGGCAATATCATTAGATACAAATTATGTGGAAGCATACTTTAACTTAGCGACTTGTGAAGCAAAGGGGAAAAACTATGTTGAAGCAGAAAAACATTACCTGAAATCAATAGAAATTGACTCCAATTTTGTGAGCACTTATTTTTCATTAAGCGCCATGTATGCGGAAGAAAAGAAGTATGATGAAATTTTAAAATTGAATCAAAATGCTATAGATAAAGGGGTTAAGGCAGATGTATTGCATGTGAATATTGGTAATGTTTATTTCATGAGAAAGGATACAATTTCTGCAGTACCGCATTTTGAAGAATGCATACGTTTGAACTCAAATAACAGGTTTTTGAACTCGTTTTTGGCCAATTATTTCAAAGAAAAGGGTGATTTAGTGAAAGCGAACAAATATTATGACTTGATGGGGGCTTCAAAACGTTAATTTTAATGCAACTAAATAGGTTTAAAAACATCTTATTTAACAGATAAATAGTATTTTAGACATGATTTAATAATCGTTTATTTTTGAATCTCAATTAAGTCAAATTTCTTCAATCCTTAATATAGATTTTGTATAATTTTTTCAGAGTCGGAATTCCTTAATTATTAAGCGATTCCGACTTTTTTATGCCCGAAATATTAAATTTTTCGGATAAATCACGTTTTTTTTTGAACTGTCTATTGTTTATAATAAATATTTATTACCTTTGCCCTCCCAAAAAAGCGGGGGTGTATTTAATTTACACTGAAAAACGATAAAAATTTAACAACAGAAAAATGCCTACAATATCACAATTAGTGCGTAAAGGGAGATTAAAAGCAGTTAACAAAAGTAAGTCTGCAGCTCTTGATTCTTGTCCACAAAAACGTGGGGTTTGTACTCGTGTTTACACGACTACTCCAAAGAAACCGAATTCAGCTATGAGAAAAGTAGCTCGTGTGCGTTTAACCAACAAAAAAGAGGTGAATGCATACATCCCGGGAGAAGGTCATAACCTGCAAGAACACTCAATTGTGTTGATTCGTGGTGGAAGAGTTAAAGATTTACCAGGAGTTCGTTATCACATCGTTCGTGGTGCTTTAGATACTTCAGGAGTTGATGGTCGTAACCAAAGACGTTCAAAATACGGAACAAAGAAACCAAAAGCAGGAGCTGCTAAACCAGCTGCTAAAAAATAATTAAAAATCGAGTGAGGATTTGAGTAAGGAAAAACCTGAAGCAACAAATTTAAGCTCTAAAAAAAACAAACAATGAGAAAGACCAAAGCCAAAAAGAGAATTCTTTTACCTGATCCAAAATTCAATGATATTTTGGTAACACGTTTTGTAAACAATTTAATGTATGATGGTAAAAAAAGTACTTCATACGATGTATTTTATGATGCAATCGAAATTGTTCAGAAAAGAACTCCAGATGTTGATGGTTTAGAAACTTTCAAAAAAGCATTGAGTAATATCACTCCAGCAGTTGAAGTTCGTAGTCGCAGAGTTGGTGGTGCAACATTTCAAATTCCTTCTGAGATTCGTCCAGAAAGAAAACTTTCAATGGGAATTAAGTGGATGATTCTTTATGCTCGTAAACGTAACGAAAAATCAATGGCTCAGAAATTAGCTGGAGAAATTGTTGCAGCAGCAAAAGAAGAAGGTGCAGCTTACAAAAAGAAAGAAGACGTTCATAAAATGGCAGAAGCTAACAAAGCTTTCTCTCACTTTAGATTTTAATTAATGTTGCGCTTTGCGCTTACATTAATTTATCCTGATGAAATCGGGATTTTATAAATAAGAATAAGAATAGCGTTGTTGAATGTGAGTTTAGGTAAAACCAACAACAAACAACCAGCAACAAACAACTAATTAAAATGGCAGATTTAAGATATACAAGAAACATTGGAATTGCAGCTCACATCGATGCAGGTAAAACAACTTGCACCGAGCGTATTCTTTATTATACAGGAGTGAATCACAAAATTGGTGAAGTTCATGACGGTGCAGCAACAATGGATTGGATGGTTCAAGAGCAAGAGAGAGGTATAACAATCACATCTGCTGCTACTACTTGTTTTTGGAAATACAGAGACCAACAATATAAAGTAAACATTATTGATACACCGGGTCACGTTGACTTTACAGTTGAGGTGAATCGTTCATTACGCATCCTTGATGGTTTAGTTTTCTTGTTTTCTGCTGTTGATGGTGTTGAGCCACAATCAGAAACAAACTGGAGACTAGCTAACAACTATAACGTAACCCGTATTGGTTTCGTAAATAAAATGGATCGCTCTGGTGCTGACTTTTTAAAGGTTGTTGCACAAGTGAAAGAAGTATTGGGTGGAAATCCTTTACCATTACAATTGCCGATTGGTGCTGAAGAAACATTTGTTGGAGTGGTTGATTTGATTAATTTCCGTGGAATTGTTTGGAATGAAGAAGATCAAGGAATGACTTTCAAAGAAGTTCCTATTCCAGCAGAAATGATGGAAGAAGCAAAAGAGTGGAGAGGTAAATTATTGGAAGCAATCGCGGAATTCGATGATAGATTGATGGAGAAATTTTTCGTAGATCCTGAATCTCTTACAGAGCGCGAAATTCTTGATGCACTTCGTCAAGCTTGTGTTGCGAACAAAGTAGTTCCAATGGTTTGCGGATCAGCATTTAAAAATAAAGGTGTTCAAACAATGTTGGATTTGGTAATGGAATTAATGCCATCACCAATGGATAAAGAAGAAACCAAAGGAACACATCCTGATACTGGTGCAGAAATTTCTCGTAAGCCAGATGTTAAAGAGCCATTTACAGCATTAGCATTTAAAATTGCAACCGATCCTTTTGTTGGTCGTTTGTGTTTCTTCCGTGCTTATTCTGGTCGTTTAGATGCTGGTTCATATGTATTAAATACTCGCAGTGGAAACAAAGAACGTATTTCTCGTATTTTCCAAATGCATGCAAATAAACAAAACGCAATTGATTTTATTGAAGCAGGTGATATTGGTGCAGCTGTAGGATTTAAAGATATCAAAACAGGTGATACACTTTGTGATGAGAAACATCCTATCGTTCTTGAATCAATGAATTTCCCTGAGCCTGTTATAGGTGTTGCCATTGAGCCTAAAACTCAAGCTGACTTGGATAAATTAGGCGTTTCATTAAATAAATTAGCTGAAGAAGATCCTACTTTCCGTGTTAAAACGGATGAAGATAGTGGTCAAACAATCATCAGTGGAATGGGGGAACTTCACTTAGAGATTATTATGGATCGTTTGAAGCGTGAATTCAAAGTTGAATGTAATCAAGGTCCGCCTCAAGTATCATACAAGGAAACTATTAATGGCGAAGTATCACACCGCGAGGTTTATAAAAAACAATCTGGTGGTCGTGGTAAGTTTGCCGATATACAAGTTGTTATTTCTCCAGTTGATGCAGATTTTGATGCAACAACAAAAAAAGCTGGTGGATTACAATTCGTAAACGAAATTTCTGGTGGTAATATTCCTCGTGAATTTATTCCAGCAGTTGAAAAAGGATTTAAATCAGCAATGGTGAATGGTGTATTAGCAGGTTATCCTGTAGATACATTAAAAGTAAGATTGTTAGATGGTTCATATCACAATGTCGATTCAGATGCATTATCGTTTGAGATTTGTGCTCGTTCTGCATTCCGTGAAGCAATGCCAAAAGCAAAACCAGTTTTATTGGAGCCTATCATGAAAGTGGAAGTTCTTACTCCAGAACAAAACATGGGTGATGTTGTAGGTGATTTGAATAAACGCAGAGGTATGATTGAAGGAATGGATACTAGAGCTGGTTCTCAAGTTATCAAAGCAAAAGTTCCATTGTCTGAAATGTTTGGATACGTTACAACTTTGCGCACTATCACTTCTGGTCGTGCAACTTCTACAATGGAATTTTCTCATTATGCAGAAGCTCCACGTAGCACTTCAGATGAGGTAATCGCTAAAGCAAAAGGTAAAGCAGAAAAAGTATAATAAATTAACATCGTTCTTTATAAAACAAAACTATGAGCCAAAAAATCAGAATCAAATTAAAATCTTACGACTTCAACTTAGTTGACAAGTCAGCAGAGAAAATTGTTAAAACTGTGAAAATGACAGGAGCTGTTGTTAGTGGACCAATTCCATTGCCAACACAGAAAAAAATCTATACTGTTTTACGTTCTCCGCACGTTAATAAAAAAGCACGTGAGCAATTTCAATTGTGCTCATACAAAAGATTGTTAGACATCTACAACTCAACTTCTAAAACGGTTGACGCACTTATGAAATTAGAATTACCAAGTGGAGTAGAAGTTGAAATCAAAGCATCGTAATAAAATTTGTTGAGCCGTCACCCTGAGAGGAGTCGAAGGGGGAAGGCAGACAAATCTCAATAAGAAAAAAAAATAATTAATTAATTAAACACAATGTCTGGAATAATAGGTAAAAAAATTGGAATGACTAGTATCTTCAGTGCCAATGGTAAATATATACCATGCACAGTTATTGAAGCTGGTCCTTGCGTTGTTACGCAAGTAAAAACCTTGGAGAAAGACGGATACGCTTCAGTACAATTGGCTTTTGATGAGAAGAAAGAAAAACATACTTCTTCTGCTATGCAAGGTCATTTCGCTAAAGCCGCCACCACTCCTAAACGTAAATTAGTTGAATTTAAATACTTCGAAACTGCAAAAACTCTTGGAGAAGTAGTTACTGTTGATCTTTTCGCTGAAGGCGATTTTATTGATGTAGCTGGCACTTCAAAAGGTAAAGGTTTTCAGGGTGTTGTTAAACGCCACGGTTTTGGTGGAGTTGGTGGAACTACTCACGGTCAACATGATCGTTTGCGTGCACCAGGTTCATTAGGAGCTTCTTCTTGGCCTTCACGTGTATTCAAAGGAATGAGAATGGGCGGAAGAATGGGTGGAGATCGCGTTAAAATCCAAAACTTAGAAGTAGTAAAAGTAATTGCTGATAAAAATCTTTTAATTATCAAAGGTTCTATCGCAGGAGCAAAAGGTTCATACGTTACAATCGAGAAATAAAATGGAAGTATCAATTTTAAATATAAGCGGTAAAGCAACTTCTAAGAAGTTGAGCTTAAACGATGCAATCTTTGGCATCGAGCCGAATGACCATGCCATTTATTTGGATGTTAAACAACATTTAGCAAATAAACGTCAAGGTACTCACAAATCTAAAGAAAGAGCTGAAGTTCGTGGTTCTAGCAAGAAATTAAAAAACCAAAAAGGTACAGGTGGAGCTCGTGCAGGTAACGATAAATCTCCAACCCGTGTTGGTGGTGGTAGAGCATTCGGACCTCGTCCAAGAGACTACGCTTTCAAATTGAATAAAAAATTGAAGCGTTTGGCTCGTATGTCGGCATTAACTTATAAAGCTCAAGGTAGCAGTATTACTATTTTAGAAGATTTCATTTTTGATTCTCCTAAAACACAGAAATATGCTGATTTGATGAATAATTTAAAGCTTTCCGACAAAAAAACACTATTGGTGTTGGGTGAATCAAATAAAAACATATATTTGTCCTCCCGAAATTTGACCAATGCAAAAGTCGTAACTGCTTCGGATTTAAACACTTACGATATTTTGAACGCAACAAATTTGTTGTTAGTTGAGAGCTCATTGAAGGAAATTGAAAATTTATTAAGCAATTAATAAGATGAACGTGATAGTAAAACCGGTTATAACCGAAAAAATGACAGCACAGGGCGAAAAATTTAATCGCTATGGTTTTGTAGTGGCAAAAGCTGCTAACAAAGTGGAAATAAAATCAGCTGTTGAGAAATTATATGGTGTTACTGTTGAATCAGTAAACACTCAAAATTATATTGGTAAAATAAAAACTCGTAACACTACAAAAGGTATTGCTATTGGTAGAGTGAACCAACATAAAAAAGCAGTTGTGACGCTTAAAGCAGGCGAATCAATTGATTTTTACGCAGGCATTTAATAAATGAAAATCCTAATTTTATTTAGGATTTAGAGATTAGAATTTTAATAAACTATACTCCGAGCAGTCGGAGTGATAATAAAAAAACTGAGATGGCTTTAAAGAAATTTAGACCCCTAACCCCAGGGCAACGATTTAAATTAGTTAGTGATAACGATGATATTACGCACGGCAAACCTGAAAAGAGTTTGTTGGAGCCAGTAAAAAAATCGGGAGGACGCGATAATACAGGTAAAATGACTATGCGCTACATTGGTGGTGGTCACAAACAACAATATCGTATTATCGATTTCAAAAGAGATAAAGCAGGAATTCCAGCAACAGTTAAAACAATTGAGTACGATCCAAATCGTACTGCTCGTATTGCTCTAGTAGTTTATGCTGATGGTGAAAAACGTTATATCGTTGCTCCAACAGGTTTACAAGTAGGACAAAAAATTGTATCAGGTAAAGATGCTACTCCAGAAGTTGGAAACGCATTGTATTTAGCTGATATTCCATTAGGTACAACAATCCACAATATTGAATTACGTCCAGGACAAGGTGCTATCATGGCTCGTAGTGCTGGTTCTGCAGCTCAATTGAGTGCTAGAGATGGTAAATATGCAATCGTTAAAATGCCTTCAGGTGAAACACGTATGGTGTTAATTACTTGTATGGCTACAATTGGTGCTGTATCTAATGCTGACCATAACTTAGAAATAAGCGGTAAAGCAGGTCGTACTCGTTGGCAAGGTCGCAGACCGAGAACTCGTCCGGTAGCTATGAACCCAGTCGATCACCCAATGGGTGGAGGTGAAGGTAGAGCTTCAGGAGGTCACCCTCGTTCACGTACAGGAACACCTTCAAAAGGATATAAAACACGTTATCCTAAAAAGGCTTCTAACAAATACATTATCGAAAGAAGAAAAAAATAATAATATAAACAGTTTAATGGTCTCGCTTATTTGGGATTCACAACTTAAAAACAAAATAGATGTCACGTTCATTAAAAAAAGGTCCTTTTATCGACTGGAAACTTGAGAAAAAATTATTAGATCTTCAAGCTTCAGGTAAAAAAACAGTAATTAAAACTTGGTCACGTAGATCAATGATTTCTCCAGATTTCGTTGGTTTAACAGTAGCAGTTCACAATGGAAATAAATTTATTCCAGTTTATGTAACTGAAAACATGGTTGGACATAAGTTCGGTGAATTTTCACCAACACGTACATTCAGAGGTCACTCTGGAAACAAAGATAAAGTAGCTAAATAAGATTATTAAAGAGATTATAATATAAAGTAAAATGGGAGTTAGAAAACAAAACGCGGCAGATGCGCGCAAAGAGGCAAACAAAAGCAGATATTTTGCTGTATTGAAAAATTGCCCTACATCTCCACGTAAGATGAGATTGTTGGCCGACCTTATTAGAGGTAAAGAAGTTTTTATGGCTTTGAATATTTTAAAGTTCAATCCAAAAGAAGCATCTGGCAGATTAGAAAAATTGTTGACATCAGCAATTTCTAACTATGAAGCAAAAACAGGACAACGTTCTGAAGATAGCAACTTAGTTGTGAAAGAAATTTTTGTTGACAGTGCATTACAAATGAAGCGTTTAAGAACTGCTCCACAAGGTCGTGCAAACAGAATCAGAAAGCGTTCAAATCACGTTACTATTGTTGTTGACAGCAAAAAAGTAGAAGAGAAGAAAAAAGTATCAAACAAGAAACAAGAAGAAACTAAATAATAATTTTCAATGGGACAAAAAGCAAATCCGATAGGCTTACGTTTAGGCATCATTAAAGGATGGGATTCAAACTGGTACGGTGGAAAAAATTTCGCTGATAAATTAGTTGAAGATTTTAAAATCAGAGAATATTTGAAAGCTCGTTTAGCTAAAGCAAGTATTTCAAAAATCGTAATTGAAAGAACAGTTAAAATTATTACTGTTACAATTAATACTTCTCGTCCGGGAATCATTATCGGTAAAGGCGGAGCTGAAGTTGATAAAATTAAAGAAGAATTAAAAAAGATTACAAAAAAAGATATTCAAATCAATATTTTTGAAATTAAACGTCCGGAATTAGATGCTCGTTTAGTTGCTGATAGTATTGCTCGTCAAATTGAAGGACGTATTTCTTTCCGTAGAGCTGTGAAAATGGCAGTTGCTTCTACAATGAGAATGGGTGCTGAAGGTATTAAAGTAAAGTGTTCTGGTCGTTTAGCTGGAGCAGAGATGGCACGTACTGAAGGATACAAAGAAGGACGTACTCCATTGCATACTTTGCGTGCTGATATTGATTATGCTTTGGGTGAAGCTCACACAACTTATGGTCGTATTGGTGTAAAAGTTTGGATTTGTAAAGGTGAAGTTTATGGAAAACGTGATCTTTCTCCAAATGTTGGAAATGCAGCAGCAGGTTCAAAAGATGGAAAAGGTGGCGGATCTCATAAAGGTGGAAATCCAAAGTTTGATAACAAACGCGGACCAGGTGGACCAAGAAAAGGTGGAAACGATAACAGAGGTAGAGATTCTAGAAAATAGTTTTTGAAAAGAACAAAATATTAATTGATATAATAAAAAAATACAATGTTACAGCCGAAAAGAACCAAATATAGAAAGATGCACAAAATGAAAATGAAAGGCAACGCTAAGCGTGGTGATCAACTTTCATTCGGTTCATTTGGATTAAAGGCAACGGAAGGATGCTGGGTGACAGCTCGTCAATTAGAAGCTGCAAGGGTTGCAGTTACTCGTTTCATGAAACGTGAAGGTCAAATATGGATTTGTGTTTTCCCTGATAAACCTATTACATCTAAGCCTGCAGAGGTTCGTATGGGTAAAGGTAAAGGTGCTCCTGAATATTGGGTTGCCGTAGTAAAACCAGGTCGTATTCTTTTTGAAGCAGAAGGCGTTCCAATGGAAGTTGCAAAAGAAGCATTGCGTTTGGCAGCTCAAAAATTGCCAATCACAACTAAATTCATCGTTAGAAGAGATTACGCTGCAGAAGCGAACTAAATAAAAGAACACCAACAAAATGAAATGAAGCCTGTAAAGGCGAAATTCCATTCGACAAAAAACAAAAAAAACAAACGAATGAAACAAGAAGATATCAAACAACTTTCAACTGCTGATTTAGCTGATAGAATCAAAGAACAAAAAAATTCTTTGTCTAAATTAAAGTTAAATCATTCAGTATCTCCTATTGAAAATCCGTCTAGCATCACTGCTAACAGAAAAACAGTAGCTAGATTACAAACAGAATTGCGTTCAAGACAAATAGCTGAGGCTAAAAAATAATTTCAAACATGGAAGAAAGAAATTTAAGAAAAGAAAAAATTGGTACGGTTACAAGTAACAAAATGGAAAAATCCATTGTGGTTTCTGTTGAACGTAAAGTAAAACATCCGAAATACGGAAAGTTTTTAAACAAGACAACAAAGTTTGTGGCACATGATGATGCAAACACTTGCAATATTGGTGATACTGTGAAAATTGTTGAGACTCGTCCTATCAGTAAAAGTAAATGCTGGAGATTAGTTGAAGTAATCGAAAGAGCTAAGTAAAAATAAGGATTAAGGATTTTATTATTTGGGATTTGTGTCCTTTTAAAATCCTAAATCTTAAATCCTAAATAAGAAAATAGTAAAATGGTACAACAAGAATCAAGATTATTAGTAGCAGATAACAGCGGTGCAAAAGAAGTGCTTGTTATTCGTGTACTTGGTGGAACGAAAAAAAGATATGCTTCTATTGGAGATAAAGTGGTAGTAACAGTAAAACACGCTTTGCCTTCCGGAAACATTAAAAAAGGTGCAGTTTCTAAAGCAGTTGTTGTTAGAACAAAAAAAGAAATCAGCCGTTCAGACGGATCTTATATTCGTTTTGATGACAATGCAGTTGTATTGTTAAACGCAACAGACGAATTAAGAGGAACACGTATTTTCGGGCCAGTAGCTCGTGAATTAAGAGATAAAAATTTTATGAAAATTATTTCTTTAGCACCTGAAGTATTATAGATAATTAGTATTACCGTCTGCTTCAGCAAATGGGATTAAAAATAAAAAACAATGAAAGTTAAATTACATATCAAAAAAGACGACTTAGTAAAAGTCCTTGCAGGCGACTCAAAAGGTCAAGAGGGGAAAGTTTTATCAATTGATAAAATTAAAAACCGTGCACTTGTTGAAGGAGTAAATTTAGTATCAAAACATACTAAGCCGGATGCAAAAAATCCTCAAGGAGGAATCATTAAGAAAGAAGCAACGGTGCATATTTCAAACTTAATGTTAGTTGAACCAGGAACAGGTAAAGTTACCCGTGTTGGTCGCAAATTAGATGAAAAATCGAATAAATTAGTACGTTACTCAAAAAAGACCGGGGAGGTAATTAAATAATGGGATATTCACCACGTTTAAAAGACAAATATAAAGCAGACGTAGTTCCAGCTTTACAAAAAAAGTACGGTTACAGCAGTTCAATGCAAGTGCCTAAACTTCAAAAGATATGCCTTAATCAAGGTGTTGGAGACGCAGTTTCTGATAAAAAATTGATTGAAAGCGCTATCAAAGAAATGTCAACAATCAGCGGACAAAAAGCTGTTTCTACCATTTCTAAAAAGGATATTTCTAACTTCAAACTTCGTAAAGGCGTGCCTATCGGAGTAAGAGTTACTCTTCGCGGAGATATGATGTATGAGTTTTTGGACAGATTAATTTCTGTTGCATTACCTCGTATTCGTGATTTCAGAGGAATCAATGATAAAGGTTTTGACGGAAGTGGAAACTATACTTTAGGTGTTACTGAACAAATCATTTTCCCGGAAATTGATATTGATAAAGTAAGTAAGATTATGGGTATGGACATAACTTTCGTTACTTCAGCTGATTCAGACGGAGAAGCATTAGCATTGTTAAGTGAATTTGGATTACCATTTAAGAACCAAAAAAAATAATATAAGTCGATGGCAAAAGAATCAATGAAAGCAAGAGAAGTTAAACGTAAGAAACTTGCTGATCTATACGCTGAAAGAAGAGCTGCTTTAAAAGCTGCAGGAGATTCAGTTGGACTGCAAAAATTACCAAGAGCTTCTTCACCAACTCGTCAACGTAACCGTTGTAGATTAACTGGTCGTCCTAGAGGTTATATGCGTCAATTCGGTATTTCACGTAATCAATTCCGTGAAATGGTATTGGATGGTTTAATTCCGGGATTGACAAAATCAAGTTGGTAATTCGGTTCGATTACAAAAAGAGTATTAATGTATAATTATCCTGCGTGCGGGATAACATATAAAACCAAATAAAATGACAGATACAATTGCAGATTACCTCACAAGAGTGAGAAATGCTATCAAAGCAAACCACAGAATCGTAGAGATTCCTTCTTCTAACCTTAAAAAAGAGATTACTAAGATCCTTTTCGAAAAAGGCTACATCCTTAGTTACAAATTTGAAGATTCAGCTTCTCAAGGCAACATTAAAATTGCATTGAAATACCATCCTGTTAACAAACAGTCGGCTATCAAAAATCTTGAAAGAGTGAGTTCTCCAGGTTTACGTAAGTATACTGGTTCTGCTAAAATACCTCGCGTATTGAACGGATTAGGAATCGCTATTATTTCAACTTCAAAAGGTGTAATGACTGATAAAGAAGCGAAAACACAAAAAGTAGGTGGTGAAGTATTGTGTTATGTTTATTAATATTTAGGAGGAAAGAAAAATGTCAAGAATAGGTAAATTACCAATAACACTTCCGAAAGGAGTAGAGGTAAATGTTTCAGATAAAAACGTTGCAACTGTTAAAGGACCAAAAGGAACTTTAACTCAAGCAATGGATACAGCAATTACTGTTGCAAACGCCGATGGTGTATTAACAGTAGCTCGTGCAACTGACCAAAAACGTCATAGAGCAATGCATGGTTTATACCGTGCGCTTCTAGCTTCAATGATAAAAGGTGTTAGCGAAGGATATAAAACAGAACAAGAACTTGTTGGTGTTGGTTATCGTGCTGCAAACAAAGGACAATTGTTAGAATTAACTTTAGGTTATTCTCATAACGTTGCTTTTGAATTGCCAGTTGAAATAAAAGTAACTACTGCAACAGAAAAAGGTTCGAACCCAAAAATTATTTTGGAATCAGCTGATAAACAATTGTTAGGTGCAGTTGCTGCTAAAATTCGTTCTATGCGTAAACCTGAACCTTATAAAGGAAAAGGTATCAAATTTACTAATGAGATTTTGAGAAGAAAAGCAGGTAAATCAGCAGGTAAATAATAAAATAAGAATTTAATTGTCGGCTAAACCGACAGAAATAAGGTAAATAAAATGGCTAATAACACAAAAGAATTCAGAAGAAACAGAATCAAACAACGTATTCGTAAGGTTGTTAATGGTGACGCACAAAGTCCACGTTTGTCTGTTTTTAGAAGTAATAAAGGTATCTACGTTCAATTGATCGATGATATTTCAGAAAAAACTTTAATTGCTGCATCTTCAGCTGATAAAGGAATTGCTGATGTAAAAGGAAATAAAATTGATCAAGCAAAATTGGTAGGTAAAGCTATTGCTGAAAAAGCTATCAAGGCAGGTATTTCATCGGTACGTTTTGACAGAAATGGTTATTTGTACCATGGTCGTGTTAAATCATTAGCAGAAGGTGCTCGTGAAGCAGGTTTAAAATTCTAAAAATTACAAATTACAAATTGAAAATTAAAGATTGAAAGATTAAAGTGAGATAAAAATCCTAAATCCTAAATCTAAAATCTAAAAATAGAAAAATGTCAAACGCAAACATTAAGAGAGTAAAATCAAGTGATATCGAATTGAAAGATAAACTTGTTAGCATCCAACGTGTAACTAAGGTTACAAAAGGAGGAAGAAACTTTACATTTTCAGCTATTGTTGTAGTTGGAAACGAAAAAGGAATTGTTGGATATGGTTTGGGTAAAGCAAAAGAAGTAACTGATGCTATTACTAAAGGTATTGATGATGCTAAAAAGAATTTAATTAAAGTTGCAATCGTTAAAGGAACTGTTCCTCACGAACAATATGGTAAGTTCAGCGGATCATTGGTTTTCTTGAAACCAGCAGCACACGGAACTGGTGTTATTGCAGGTGGTGCGATGCGTGCAGTTTTAGAAAGCGTTGGTGTAACAGATGTATTGGCAAAATCAAAAGGCTCATCAAATCCTCACAACGTTGTGAAAGCAACTATGGATGCGTTGATGAAAATGCGTGATGCTGCTACAGTTGCGCAAACTCGTGGTATATCAATGGAAAAAGTATTTAACGGATAATTAAGTTAAAAAGTTAAAAAGTTGAAAAGTTAAAAAGTTGATGTTTTAGTAACAACTTTGAAACCTTAAAACTTTCAAACCTTAAAACTTTCAAACTAAAATAAAATGGCAACAATTAAAATTAAACAGGTAAAAAGCGGAATCGGTCAAACAGTGCGTCAAAAGCGTACTTTGCAAGCTTTAGGTTTTATCAAAATGAACCAAACTATTGAAAAGGAAGCAACTCCTCAGATTCTTGGGATGGTGAAAAAAGTAGCTCATTTGCTAGTTGAAGTAAAATAAAAATTAGAGAAGTATTGAATTAGAGAATGCAGAATAACTAAAATCACATTCGCTAAATCTACAAATCAATAAAAAGAAAAAAAATGAATTTAAGTAATTTAACACCAGCAGAAGGTTCAGTAAAAAACGCTAAAAAGCGTATTGGTAGAGGTCAAGGATCTGGAAAAGGCGGAACTTCAACAAAAGGTCACAAAGGTGCTCAGTCACGTTCTGGATACTCTGCTAAAAGAGGTTTTGAAGGTGGTCAAATGCCATTACAAAGACGTGTTCCAAAATTTGGATTTAAAAATATTAATCGTGTTGAATACCGTGGAATTAACTTAGATGTTATTCAAGGATTAGTTGATGCGAACAAAGTAGCTACAATCGATTTAGCATTTTTAATTTCAAAAGGATTGGCTCACAAAAACGATAAAGTAAAAGTGCTTGGTCGTGGTGAATTAAAATCAAAAGTTGATGTTTCTGTTCATGCATTTTCTGCATCAGCAAAATCAGCAATTGAAGCAAAAGGTGGATCAGCTGTTTCGGTTGAAAAAGTTGCAAAAGCTTAATTAAACGCAGTAATACTGTTTTATGAAAAACTTTATAAATACATTAAAAAACATTTGGAAAATTGAGGAACTAAGAGGTCGTATTCTTATGACACTTGGTCTTATTTTGATTTACCGTTTGGGTTCATATGTTGTTCTTCCAGGAGTTAATACACAAGTTCTTGCTGATGCAAGTAAATCTTCAAACGAAGGAATTATTGGATTGATTAATATTTTTGCAGGTGGAGCATTTTCTCGTGCATCTATTTTCGGATTAGGAATTATGCCTTATATCTCTGCATCTATTGTTGTGCAATTATTAGGAATGGCTTTGCCATATTTCAGAAAATTACAAATGTCTGGAGAAAGTGGTCGTAAAAAAATAAATCAAATCACTCGTTTTTTGACAGTTGGTATCACTTTGATGCAAGCTCCTGGGTACATTGCTACTCAAATTACAAGCAAACCGGGTGTTGTTGCTGATCCTGGGTTTTTCTGGATGGCGCAATCTATTTTGATTTTAATTACAGGAACGATGTTCGTTATGTGGTTAGGAGAAAAAATTACAGATAAAGGAATTGGAAATGGTATTTCATTAATCATTATGATTGGTATCATTGCTCGTTTACCTGAATCTTTTTTACAAGAATTTGCTAATCGCTTAGGTGGTGACGGTGGAGGTGGTGGATTAATCATGTTGTTAATCGAAATGGTTCTTTTATTATTAATTATTGTTGGAACAATTATGTTGGTTCAAGGAACAAGAAAAATTCCTGTTCAATACGCTAAAAAAATTGTTGGAAGTAAACAATATGGTGGTACTCGTCAGTATATTCCTTTAAAAGTAAATGCTGCAGGTGTAATGCCAATCATCTTTGCGCAAGCAATTATGTTTATCCCAATTACAGTTATTTCTTATGCTCAATCCGATTCATTGACAGGTGTGCTAGGTGCTTTGTCTAATCACAATGGATTCTGGTATAATTTAGTTTTTGCATTATTAATTATTGTGTTTACTTATTTCTATACAGCTATTACGGTTAATCCTAATCAAATGGCAGAAGACATGAAACGCAATGGTGGATTTGTACCAGGTGTTGTACCAGGTAAAAAAACAGCTGAATTTATTGATGCTGTGATGTCGCGTATTACATTACCAGGTTCTATTCTATTAGCATTTGTGGCTATTTTGCCAGCATTCGCTTATATATTAAATGTAGATGCAGGATTCGCACAATTTTTTGGTGGAACATCTTTATTGATTTTGGTTGGTGTTGTGTTGGATACATTACAACAAATAGAAAGTTATTTATTAATGCGTCATTATGATGGATTGATGAAAACAGGAAGAATAAAAGGTCGTTCTTCAATGAGTATGACCACAGCTTAATATAAGAAGAGGAGAAAGAAACGTGTCGAAAGGCTTGTATTATAAAACGAAAGAAGAGATAGAATTAATAAGAGAAAGTTCTTTACTTGTTGGAAAAACTTTAGCCGAAGTTGCAAAAGTTATTAAACCCGGAATCACTACACTATCATTAGATAAAGTAGCGTACGAGTTTATTAATGATAACAAAGCAATTCCCGCTTTTTTGAATTACAGCGGTTTTCCGAATTCACTATGCATTTCTGTAAATGCACAAGTGGTTCACGGAATACCAGGAAAGTATGAATTAAAAGATGGTGATATTGTTTCTGTTGATTGTGGAGTTATAAAAAATAAATTTTTTGGTGACTCTGCATATACCTTTGCAATAGGAGAAGTAAAGCCCGAAATTTTGAATCTCTTACAGGTTACAAAAGAAAGTCTTTACAAAGCAATTGAAGTATCAATAGTTGGAAAGCGATTAGGAGATGTTGGTGAAGCAGTTCAAGATTATGCCGAAAAAAATGGATACTCTGTAGTAAGAGAATTAGTTGGACACGGAATAGGACAGAATTTGCACGAAGCACCGGAAGTTCCAAATTATGGAAAAAGAGGAACAGGATTAAAGTTGCAAGAAGGGTTGGTAATCGCAATTGAGCCAATGATTAATTTTGGTAAAAAAGCAATTAAAACAGATAGTGATGGTTGGACAATTGCAACTGCTGATAATTTACCATCAGCACACTTTGAGCACACAATAGCAATAGGAAAAAACAAAGCAGATATTTTATCAAGCTTTGAATATATTGAAGAAGTATTAAAGAATAAAAAATAAAGATTAGGATTTTTAAAAAAGTATGGCCAAACAATCATCAATTGAGCAAGATGGAACAATATTAGAAGCATTGTCAAATGCAATGTTTCGTGTTGAGCTCGAAAATGGACATGTGATTACAGCTCACATTTCAGGAAAAATGCGAATGCACTATATTAAAATTTTAACAGGCGATAAAGTAAAAATTGAAATGTCGCCCTACGATTTAACAAAAGGAAGAATATCTTACAGATATAAATAATAAAATAAAAGATTAGTAATAAAGTAATTCATAGAAATAATGAAAGTTAGAACATCCATTAAAAAGAGAAGTGTTGACTGCAAAATCGTTCGCAGAAAGGGCGTTTTGTATGTAATCAACAAAAAAAATCCTAAGTTTAAACAAAGACAAGGATAATTAAAAACGAAAATTCAATGTGATAAAATCACATTATTAAACAAAAAATAAAATGGCTAGAATTGCAGGTATTGACTTACCAAACAACAAAAGAGGAGAAATCGGTTTAACATATATTTATGGTATCGGCCGTAGTACTGCTCAAAAAGTATTGACAGAAGCAGGAATCGATTGGAACGTTAAAGTTCAAGATTGGAATGACGATCAGTTAACTGCTATTCGTACAATCTTAACTGATAAATATAAATTAGAAGGTTCTTTACGTTCTGAAGTTCAATTAAACATTAAACGTTTGATGGATATTGGTGCTTACAGAGGAATTCGCCATCGTGTTGGTTTACCAGTTCGTGGACAAACAACTAAAAACAACGCACGTACTAGAAAAGGTAAGCGTAAAACAGTTGCAAACAAGAAAAAAGTAACTAAATAAACCTCTCCCCAACCCTCTCCAAATAGAGAGGGAGGATAAGGAAAAAAAAGTAAATTAATTAAACGGTCAGCGTTAACTGACGATCATATAAATAAAAACAAATGGCTAAAACAAATCAAGCAACAACTACAGTAAAAGCTGCCGCTAAGAAAAGAGTTGTAAAAGTAGATGCAATTGGCGAAGCGCATATCAATGCTACCTTCAACAATATCATCATTTCATTAACAAATTTAACTGGACAAGTTATTTCTTGGTCTAGTGCTGGAAAAATGGGTTTCCGTGGTTCTAAGAAAAACACACCTTATGCAGCTCAATTAGCAGCTTCAGATTGTGCTAAAGTTGCTTACGACAATGGATTGAGAAAAGTGAAAGTATTTGTAAAAGGTCCAGGTGCTGGTCGTGAATCGGCTATCCGTACTTTAGCAGCTGCTGGAATTGAAGTTACAGAAATCATGGATATCACGCCAATCCCTCACAATGGTTGTCGTCCTCCAAAACGCAGAAGAGTATAGAAGAAATTATAAATTATGAATTAGTAATGAAAAATGATAATCATAATTTGTAGCAAAAAAATAAAAATTTATAATTCATAATTTACAATTTATAATTACAACAAATGGCAAGATACATCGGCCCCAAATCAAGAATAGCAAGAAAATTTAAAGAACCAATTTTTGGTCCTGATAAAGTATTAGAAAAAAAGAACTACCCTCCTGGACAACATGGTTTGTCTAAGAAGCGTTCGAAGCAATCAGAATATGCTGTTCAGTTACAAGAGAAACAAAAAGCAAAATATACTTACGGTATTTTAGAGCGTCAATTCTGGAAAATTTATACAATGGCTCAACGTGCACATGGTGTTACAGGTGAGGTATTGTTACAATTGATCGAATCTCGTATCGATAACGTTGTTTATCGTATGGGTATTTCTCCTACACGTAGTGGTGCTCGCCAATTAGTTGGTCACCGTCACATTACTGTTAACGGAAACGTAATGAACATTCCTTCTTATATTTTAAAACCAGGTGATATTGTTGCAGTTCGTGAGCGTTCAAAAACATTAGAAGTAATTAGTGCTAGTGTTTCTGGTGCTAATAATGCTTACCCTTGGATGGATTTTGATAAAACTTCTATGACAGGAAAATTCATTTCTGTTCCTGAAAGAGTTCAAATTCCAGAAAATATTAAAGAACAATTAATTGTCGAATTGTACTCTAAATAATAGAGAATTAGTATTGGTGCTTGCATCATTTATAAGAAAAATTAAAATAGTAATTAACTTAATAAAATATAACACATGGCAATTTTAGCTTTTCAAAAACCTGATAAGGTAATTATGATTAACTCTAGTGAAACTGAAGGTCAATTCGAATTCCGTCCTCTAGAGCCTGGTTATGGTATTACTGTTGGTAATGCTTTAAGAAGAATTTTATTGTCATCTTTAGAAGGCCATGCTATCACTACTATCAAAATAGAAGGTGTTGATCATGAATTTTCTACACTTAAAGGTGTTGCAGAAGATATAACTGAAATCATTTTGAACTTAAAACAAGTTCGTTTCAAAAAGCAAATTGAAACAACAGATTTCGAAAAAGTAACGGTAACAGTTACTGGTAAAAGTCAGTTAACTGCTGGAGATATCGGTAAATTTACTTCAGGATTCCAAGTATTAAATTCAGATCTAGTTATCTGCAACATGGAATCAAACGTGAAATTGAAAATTGAATTAACAATTGATAAAGGTCGTGGTTATGTTCCTGCTGAAGAGAACAAACCAGTAAATGCTTCTGCTGGATTAATTCCAATCGATTCTATCTACACTCCAATCAAAAATGTTCAATACAGCATCGAAAACTTCCGTGTTGAGCAAAAAACAGATTATGAGAAGTTGATTATGAACATCACAACTGATGGTTCTATTCATCCGAAAGAAGCTTTGAAAGAAGCTGCTAAAATTTTAATTCACCACTTCATGTTATTCTCTGATGAGCGTATCACTTTGGATACTGAAGAAAAAATGGCTACTGAAGAGTTTGATGAAACATCATTACACATGCGTCAGTTGCTTAAAACTAAACTAGTTGATATGGATTTGTCAGTTCGTGCTTTAAATTGCTTAAAAGCTGCTGATGTTGAAACTTTAGCTGATTTAGTATCATTTGCAAAACACGACCTTTTAAAATTCAGAAACTTCGGTAAAAAATCACTTACTGAATTGGAAGACTTAGTTGCAAACAAAGGTTTGACTTTCGGAATGAACTTAGCAAAATATAAATTAGATAAAGAATAAAAACAGATTAGAGATATGAGATGTGAGATGTGAGACGTTTAGTTTTATCTCACATCTCACATCTCACATCTCAATACTAAAAATAAAATGAGACACGGAGATAAATTAAATAATTTAGGCAGAAAAACTGCTCATCGTAAGGCGATGTTAGCTAATATGGCTAGTTCATTAATTTTACACAAACGCATTAGCACTACGCTTGCAAAAGCAAAGGCATTGAGAATTTATGTTGAGCCAATTTTGACAAAATCAAAAGATGATTCAACTCATTCAAGACGTACGGTTTTTGCATATTTGGGTAACAAAGAAGCAGTAGAAATGCTTTTCAAAGATATATCATCAAAAATTGCTGATCGTCCAGGTGGATACACTAGAATTCTTAAGACTGGTGGCCGTTTAGGCGATAATGCTGATATGTGCTTTATCGAATTGGTTGACTTCAACGAAAATATGTTAGCTGCTAAAGCTCCTGCTAAAGCTAAAACATCTAGACGTGGTGGTAAAAAGAAATCAACAGATACAACAGCTAAAACAGTTGAAAAAACTGAAGAATCAACAGATGACAACACAAAAAGTGAATAATTTGTTGACTTAATATTTTTAATCTTAAAAAGGATAAAGTAATTTTGCTTTATCCTTTTTTTATGCACGGACCTCACCCCGACCATCTCCTTGGAGAAGGAGAGGGAGAAAAAGAAAAACTATGAAGTATACAGCAAAAACTCCCGCAATTTTATTACTTGAAGATGGTAAAGTATTTCACGGAAAAGCTGCCGGAAAGATTGGTATAGCTACTGGTGAAATATGCTTCAATACTGGGATGACCGGATACCAGGAAATATTTACAGATCCTTCTTATTTCGGACAAATCATTGTAGCAACCAATGTACACATTGGAAATTACGGGGTAAATAAAGATGAAGTGGAATCAGACTCTATTAAAATTGCTGGTTTAGTTTGTAAACAGTTCAATGAGTTTCATTCCCGTAAACGTTCTGATGGCTCTTTAAAGGATTATTTTGTAGATGGAAACATTGTTGCCATTTCAGATGTAGATACACGCGCAATCGTTCGTTATATTCGTGATAAAGGCGCTATGAATTGTATCATTTCCTCAGAAACGCAAGACATATCAGTTCTTAAAGAAAAACTTTCAAAAGTGCCTTCTATGGCTGGCTTAGAGCTTTCCTCAAAAGTAAGCACCACTAAACCTTATTTTGTTGGAGATCCTAATGCTGATTATAAAGTTGCAGTAACAGATTATGGTGTAAAGAAAAACATCTTGCGTTCATTGGTTGAGCGTGGTTGTTATTTGCAAGTATTTCCTATGAAAACTTCTTTCGAAGAAATGAAAAAATGGAATCCTGATGGATTTATGATTTCAAACGGACCCGGTGATCCATCTGTTATGAATGAAGAGATTGTAACAATTAAAACAATTATAAATTCGGGTATTCCAACATTCGGAATTTGTTTGGGACATCAATTGATTGCTGAAGCTTCAGGAATTTCAACATTTAAAATGCATAAAGGACACAGAGGAATTAATCATCCTGTAAAAAATATTCTTACTGGTAAAAGTGAAATTACTTCGCAAAACCATGGATTTGGTGTAAAGGCAGAAGATGTTGCCAAAGTGAAAAATATGGAAGTAACACACATCAACTTAAATGATAATACTATTGAAGGATTACGTTATACTGATAGAAATGTTTTCTCTGTTCAATATCACCCGGAAGCTTGTCCAGGTCCATACGATGCCCGCTATTTATTTGATGATTTTATTACTATGATTTCATCAGTAAAAAAGAAAGAAAAGAAAACGGCTGTTCCAGCTTAAGAGCTTTTGTATTTAGTTATATTTTTATTCCTGTCCTTACAGTATAATCTATTCTGTTTAAAAGAATTTTTTCTGGAGATACTTCAAAGTATTCATCTACTGCTTTCCTCGCACCTTCCCAATGGCCATAGTCATCAATTATAAGAACGCCTTTTTTTACAAGTAGTGGGAATAAATGCAATAATTCGTGTTTTGTTGATTCATACCAATCAGTATCAAGTCGTAAAATACTTATACTGGTAGGCAAAACAAAAGGGATTGTATCTTCCACTTTTCCTTTAGTAAAAATAATTTTTTCAGAATTATATCCAGTAGAAAGCATGTTTTTTTTGACCTCATCAAGCGGACCATAACACCATATTATATCCTTTTCTTTTTCCGTTTTATTCAAAAGCTTTTTTGCAGAATTGCCACCAAAATCGACATCTTTTTCTGTGGGTTCTGACATGCCTTCAAAAGTATCATAGAGGTATATTTTTCTAGATGTGTCTTTAAAATGGATTAAAGTCAATGCCATCATCATTGCGCTGCCACCTTTGTAAACGCCACATTCTACAAAATCACCGGGTATTTTATTTTTAACAATGTATTCTACACTTTTAAATAATGAATACATGGGCTCAACTGAACAAGTGGAAAACTGTTTGCATTTGTTGTAAATGGCTTCAAAATCAGGCTCCGTCATATCAATCGGAATCCCTGATTTGTTTATTGTGGAATCAGTTTTTTTGATTTCATAGCCAATATTTCGAAGAGTTTTTTTTATAAAATGTTTCATGCTTGCTTCTAATTATGGTGAACAGCTTCCATAATGCTATTTCAATGGCAATTTATGTCGCCTTTTCGAGTATGATCTCTTGACGATATTGTTAACTATTACTAGTGACCTCGAAGGGAGTCGAATGGCGAGACTTTGCTCGCCACCGGGAGCAGTGCCTCGTGGCCCATAACCTTCGGTACCGGAAACCGACACTCTATCCAGTTGAGTGGCGAGGCTTAGCTCGTCATCGCGAGCTACGCCTCGCCACTACATAATAATTTGTGACCTCGAAGGGAGTCGAACCCCCAACCTTCGGTACCGGAAACCGACACTCTATCCAGTTGAGCTACGAAGCCAAATTTGTTTTTTACTCAGTTGAGTGGCGAGGTTTCACTCGCCATCGCGAGTTTTTTGCCTCGCGACTACGAAGCCATATTTGTTGCAAAGGTAAATTATCTAATTATACTTTATCGAAATATTTAGTAATGAGTTTATGAAGGTTTTCTGTATTTAAATTTTTCAATTTTTTCTCTAAAATCATCGCATCTGAGCGGCTTTGTTTTTCAAAATATCCTATTAATTCCCAAGGAATATATGGTTTTGTAGATTTTTCAATCCCTGAATTGTGCCTATTTAATCTATCTTTAATACTGTTTTTTTGCCCAATATAAAAGCGATTGTGACTTTTTGAATGTAAAATATATACGTAAAATTCTACCATAATTTATTGCCAAACCTTCGGTACCGGAAACCGACACTCTATCCAGTTGAGTGGCGAGGCTTTGCTCGCCATCGCGAGCTACGCCTCGCGACTACGGAACCATTATGTTGTAAAGATATTAACTATTTCCCTATGTTTTTATTAGAAGCAATACAATAAAATCAGTACTTTTATGTTTATATAATGCACTAATTGTGTTTATCTATAATGAAAAAAATAAGTTTACTATTCTCTTTCCTAATACTCGTTTCTATTCTTTCAGCTCAGCAAATTCCTATTGGTGCGTGGCAAGAACATCTTTCCTATAAGAATGCCATTTCTGTAGCGGAAGGTAATGGATTAGTATATTGTTTAACGACCAGCGGTATTTTCAATTTTAAAAAATCTGATAACTCTATGACTCGTTTATCTAAAGTAAACGGATTGTCGGACATAGAAGGTGTGGTAGTTAATTATAATCCCTATAACAACAAGTTTTTAATTGCCTATAAAAATTCTAACATAGATATTATTGAGACTGGACAGATTATTAATATTTCTGACATTAAAAGTAAATCAATTATTGGTAACAAATCCATTAATAATATTTATTTTATCAATCAATTTGCTTACTTATCCTGTGGTTTTGGAATTGTTGTTTTAGATACCGAAAGAAACGAAATAAAAGATACCTATTATATTGGTCCATTAGGAGGAGCAATTAATGTTATGGACCTTACTTCTGATGGAACTTATTTTTATGCTGCAACCGAAACATGTATTTATAAAGCTTTGGTTAGCAATCCTAATTTATCAAATTACACATCCTGGACAAACATAAATAATGTTGCTACAGGACTTGATTTGCCAATAGGAATGTTTAATTCAGTTACATCTTTTTATGGAAATATTTACGCAAATTTTTCAAAAAATAGTATGACAGGTGCTTACGGAGAAGATTCTTTATTTGTTTTTGATGGCACTAATTGGACGCATTTTATTCCACCGGGTTTTCCAATATCAGGAAGTGGCTATGTTTGTCATTCGATAAAAATAAATAATAATCAGTTGGTTTTAGTTTTGGATGGTTCTGTTCTGACCTATAATTCAACATTAGGTGGAACAGGTTATTATTCAGGATATTTAGGAGATATTACAAGAGCAAAAGCAGCTGTGCTGGATGCTGCAGGTTCCATTTGGTTTGCTGATAGTAAATTTGGGCTGGCTTCATGGCGGCCAAGCATTGGCTATCAATATCGTTATCCAAATGGACCTAGCAGCGAAAGTGTATTAAATATGTGTCTGGAAAAAAATCAGTTATACGTTGCTCCGGGTGGATATGCAAAATATAAAATTGATGGAATATATCAATTTAAAGAAGAGCAATGGTATAATATAAGATCAACCTCCACAGCCGTTTCTATGGATTCAATTCAGGATATTATGAATGTTTTAGTAGATCCCAATGATCCCAAAAAATTATATGCTACTAGTTGGAATTTTGGTATGTTGGAATTGTATGATGGTCAGCCAGTGAAATTATATAATACTACCAATAGTACTTTGTCTGATATAGATGCCCCAGGTTATAATATTTGGACCTATGGTTTAGCCGTTGATGAAGGTGGAAATTTGTGGGTAAGTAATTCAGGTGTTAGCAGTTCTCTTTGTTATAAAAATACTAGTGGCGTTTGGGGAGCATTAGATTTTGAATCAATTATCAATAAGGCAAATGTCGAACAGATACTTATTGATAAACAGGATCAAAAATGGGTAGTTATTTCTAATAGTGGTGGAGGAATTTTGGTGTATAAAGGAAATACGACTGATCCTCCTGCATTAGGTTCTAATGCTAAAAAATTAACTACAGCAGCTGGCAATGGTGGTTTACCAAGCAATGTTGTTTATTGTTTAGCAGAAGATTTAGATGATGAAATTTGGGTAGGCACTGATAAAGGAATTGCTGTTTTTTATTCGCCAGAAAATGTATTCTCAGGTTCAAATTTTGATGCTCAACAAATTTTGTTGGAACAGGATGGTCAAGTGCAAATATTACTTGAAACAGAAAACGTTCTTTCGATTGCTGTTGATGATGCAAATCGTAAATGGATCGGAACTACTAATTCTGGCGTGTATTTAATGTCAGCAGATGGAACAACTCAAATTCATCATTTTGATATTTCTAACAGTCCGCTATTCAGCAATACTGTAAAAAGCATAACTATTAATCACGAAACGGGTGAAGTATATTTTGGAACAAATAAAGGAATTATTTCTTATAGAGGAACTTCAATAGAGGCATTAGAGAGCTTTACAGATGTTTATGCTTTTCCTAATCCTGTTAAACACGATTATGAAGGGCCAATTGCAATAAAAGGATTAATGAATAATTCTACTTTAAAAATCACTGACATTAGTGGTGCTTTGGTTTATGAAATGAAATCGGAAGGCGGACAAGCCATTTGGTATGGCAAAAATTTCAAAGATGAACGAGTAAGTTCAGGGGTTTACATGGTTTTTTGCACAAGTGAAGATGGAGCTAAAAAAACGGTCACCAAAATATTGGTAATAAATTAATTTTTTAAAGAGCTCCATTGTTGTTAAAATATGCTTCACAAAACAGGTGGTATAATACTTCAAACAACAAATTACTCCGATACTAGTTTAATTGCTAAAATTTACACCGAGCGATTTGGCTTGCAATCCTACATGATTTCAGGTGCTAGAAGCAAAAAGTCAAAAACAAAAGCTTCATTGTTTCGGCCCATGGCTATTGTAGATATTGAAGTTTCCAATTCTACTAAATCAAATTTACATCGCATTTCCGAAATTTCTATTCAACATCCCTATTCTGATATTCCATACAATATTGTAAAAAGCTCAATTGCAATTTTTTTAAATGAAGTATTATTCCGGTCTTTAAAAGAAGAACATCCGGATGAGGATTTGTTTTCATTTATAAAAAATTCATTATTGATTTTGGACATTAAAAATGAAAGTTGTTCAAGCTTTCATCTTTGTTTTTTAGTTCAAATAAGTAAATTTTTTGGTTTCTATCCTCAAGGAAGTTTTTCTGAAAGTAATTCTTATTTTGATTTGTGTAATGGTAAATTCACTTCTCAAATTCCTAGCCACAACAATTATTTAAATCCAAGCTTAGCTCTTTTATTAGATAAAATTATGCAAGCTAAATTTGAGAATATTCATGAAATAAAAATAGATTCAATTCATAGGAAAACAGTACTATATTCTCTCGTTTTTTTCTTCCAATTTCACATTCCATCCTTCGGAGAAATCAAGTCCATGGCTGTTTTGGAGGAGGTAATCAGTTAAATTTGGATTTTAATCGAAATTTTTGTATGTTTGAATATTATAAACCCTTAAACCCTAATCATATGAAAAAAATTTACTCTTTAATTATTGCCATATCAATTACCCTTTTTAGCATAAACGCATCAGCAGTTACTATCGTAGTTATGGTTGGACAAAATGCTAGCGGTGTTGCGGCCAATGAATACAATCCAGCAACTTATACAGCTAATGTTGGTGATGTAGTTGCATTTACTTGGTTTAGTGGTATGCATAATGTAACGAATGGTTCAGTTCCTGCTGGGGCTGCAACATTTGCATCTGGAACAATGAGTAGTACTGGTGTTTACAATTACACTGTTACTGTGTCTGGTTCTTATGGTTATTTTTGTTCTTTTCATGCTTCTACAATGTTTGGTGGATTTAGTGCAACAGTAACTGGTATTGCTAATCCAACAGTTGATTTATTGACAAGTGCTTATCCAAATCCTTTCAAGGATAAATTTACACTTAAGTATGGTGCAGTTGAGTCTATTGATTTGTTTAACATTATTGGTGAAAAAGTAAAAACTTTTGAATTGCCGAAAAATGAAACAAAAACAGAAATTGACCTTACTGATTTAAATACTGGTGTTTATTTCATCCGTACTTACCATGAAGGAGTTATTGTTGAAACTAAAAAGATTGTAAAAACTAAATAATCTTTTTTTTGATTTTTTTGAAATCGCCAAGAGTAATTCTCTTGGCGATTTTATTTTTTGTATCTTTATAATAAACATATCTAAAATGAAATCTATTCTTATTTTTTGTTTCTTTTTTATAGCATCAAGCATTGTTTCTGCTCAAGCAGATAAACAAAACATAAAAGTGGTTACTAATACCGAACCTTCTTTCCCGAAAGGTGACAATGCTTTGTTTACATATGTTTATATGAATTTAAAGTATTCTGAAGAGTCGAAAAAAAAATATATTGAGGGTGAAGTTACACTTAGCTTTGACGTGAAGCCTGATAGTACTGTTACAAATGTATCCGTAATAAGTGGTGTTGGATATGGAGTGGATGAAGAAGTAAAAAAGTTAATTCAATCATTGAAATTTAGTCCCGGTGTTCAAAATGGAACAGTTATTAAAATGAATACGATGTATACATTCCCTGTAAAAGCTCATTAGAGGCATGAAAATACGCATTCTAATATCGTTTTTAATAATATCTACTGGGATTTATGCTCAACGTAAAAGTCGCAGAAACGATACGTTGCGTATCTTCAATAAAATTGATACTACTTATATTGAAGATTATCACGATATGTTTACGCTCAGAACCATTGCAGTTGTTCGCTACAATAATTTTACGTTAACTGATAATGTTTCTGGTGCCAAAATGCAATATGGTATAAACGATAATCTTAGCATGGGTTTGGGGTTAAGTTTTAAATCAATAGGAGTTGAGTATCAGCAAAAAATTTATGGTAACTCTATTCAATATTCTTTAGCAACAGGAGGGAACTCAAGGCGTTTTATTTATGATGTTTATTATAGATATACAAAAGGGTTTCGTTCTCGTGATAGATATTTAACAGGTGATACATTATTAGGTAAGCCTTTGTGGGATTATCTTTACAGACCAGATATTACGAATTACAATGCGGGCTTTAATTTTTTATATGTCTTTAATAACAAAAAATTTTCAAGTGCGGCTCCATATAGTTTTACACAACGCCAAAAAAAGAATGCGGGTTCTTTGTTGTTAGGAACATATGCATTGTTGTATGGACTTACTGCCGATACGGTTATGTTTCCAGATTCATTAAGAAATTCGTTTCAGCCTGAATTACAATTTAAAAATGCGTCCTCTTATACGTGGGGCATCTCATGTGGTTATACATACACTGTAACCATTGGTAAATATTGGTATTTGAATATGTCAACTGTGCCAGGTATTTCTTTTCAAGGTTTTTATTCCACCAATGCTTTCGATCAAATTTCTTACCAAAATGGATCACTTGGCCTAACATTGCAATCAAAATTTTCAATTGGGTTTAATAAAAAGTTAAATTATTTAGGGCTTTGTTATGCTGCAAATAATTATTTGATAAATAATGATTCTCGGTCTTCATTAAATTATAAATTCAGTTCTATAAGAATATATTACGGCCACCGTTTTGATATAAGAAGTTTTCTTAAAAAGAGATTGTAATTCTACTTCTTCTTACTCACAATTTCAAATTGCTGAATAATAGACTCACCTTCTTCGTCAACTAATGTAAGTGTATGAATGCCTTCATCTGGAGTTAAACCCATTTGGTGGTTACTTTGAGTTGTTCCAATAAATACTCCATCCAAGTGCCAATAGATATTTATATTTCCTTTGCGATGTGCTACTTGAAAAATTGTTTTTCCCATTGAACCATCAATCTCAACAGGAACATATATTTTACTGAATAGTTTTGGATAAATAATTTCCATTCCACTTAATCCAGTTGTTTCGCAATCGCTCCGTAAGGGTGGCAATTCTTTATAAGTGGAGTTTTTCGATTTAAAATAAAATTCCATTGCTGGTGGCAAAACAAACCAACTTATATGTTTCATTTTATTTACATCCTCGCAATTGCTGTTCACTCTATAAGTTTCATTTGCATCCAAATGAATTAAACGATGGTATTTGCAGGACTCAGTTCTTAATCCACTTTTTTGTATTCTCACTTCTTCAACAGGTTTACAAATATCAGTTGCGCGAGAACCACTTTGTTTACAAAGTTTTATTTTTTCCATTTCATCATAGGGAGGAGTAAACCATTTCCCAGGTTTTAATACACTAAAAATATCAAACAGAATTGGTGCAGCAGTTTCTATTCCAATCAATCCTGGGCGACCTTCACCATCAGCATTTCCTACCCAAACTCCTACAACATATTTTGGAGTTATTCCTATAGCCCAACCATCTCTATAACCAAAACTTGTTCCTGTTTTCCAAGCAACTTTTGATGAGGATGTATATTGTTTCCACCCTCCATCTTCATCTGGACGAGCAACTTCAACCATTGCTTCAAACGTAAAATAGATGGATGCAGCATCAATGATGGATGAGTTTTCTAAATCAGATTTTTTTTCTTCTTGTAATGTATAATAGGGTGCATGGAAATCATTCCTATCGTATTTTCCTCCATAGCTTGTATAGTTGTTTAAAGCGCGAGCCATACTTGCATACATTCCAGTTATATCCCATAATTTTCCTTCTGCTCCGCCCAAAATAACTGATAATCCATAATGATCTGGAGCACTTGTTAGTGTTGTCATTCCTAGTTTTTTTAGATTGTAATTAAATTTTTCAATTCCATAATTTTGTAGCATACGAACAGCTGGAATATTTAAACTTCTGGCCAATGCACGCTTTGCTGGAACAGCACCATCAAATGTTTGATTGTAATTTTGCGGAGCGTAACCTGCAATTTGTGTTGGAATATCTGGAATAAGAGTAGTGGATAATAATTCTCCATCATTTAGCATGCTAGCAAATAGAAATGGTTTTAAAATACTTCCTGTACTTCTAGGAGCGCTTATTACATCTACATCTCCTTCGTATTCTGGTTTCCCTTTGTTATTGGTGTTTCCAACATAAGCCAATACATTTCCTGTATTTACATCTAACACAATTGCACAAGCATTGTGAATTTCATTTCCTCTTAAAATTTTATGGTGATTTTCAATAATGGTATTTACTCGTTCTTGTAAATGCCCATCTAATGTTGAAATAATTCGTTGCCCAGAAAAGTTTTCTTTTACAGCTCTTTGTAAAAGATGTGGGGCTAGTTGGGTTATAGCGTGTGGCTTTCCAGGTAATGGTTCTTGTTTGCTTAATTCACATGTTTCTTTATCAATAAGTTTTGCTACAAATAATTGATCCAATAATCGGTTTCTTTTTTTGAATAATCGTTCTTGATTTTTTCCTGGATAAATTAAACTTGGAGCATTCGGCAAAACTGCCAATGTTGCGGCTTCTGCCCATGATAATTTTGATGGCTCTCGACCAAAATATCGCCATGAAGCAGCATCAATTCCCACTACATTGCTTCCGAATGGTGCATTTGATGCATAAAGTTCGAGGATTTCTTTTTTTGAATAACTGAACTCTAATCTGGTTGCTAAAATAATTTCAATAAATTTTTCAAAGAATGTTCGTTTTTGCCCTTTTCTTGACATGCGAATTACTTGCATTGTTATAGTGCTTCCACCGCTAATGGTTCGTTTAGCTTCTATATTTTGTTTTGTTGCTCTAGCAATAGCTGCAGGGCTTACTCCCCAATGTGAGTAATATCCTCTATCCTCGAATTGAATTATACAATCAATAAATTTTTGAGGCAATTTTTTTGTTAATGGAAATCTCCATTGTCCATCTTCTGCAATTTTTGCAGCAAGTAATTCTCCTTTGTTATCTTCTAATACTGTACTAGTTTTGTTTTTAAATAGGGGAGAAGGTAAGCAGAGGCAATACCAAGAAACTAAAATTAGTAGTAGTATCGAAAGTATCCCTTTTCTAGTTTTAAGAAAATTTAATATGAAAGGAATACGTTTCAATTAGTATATTAATTGGTAGAATTTTTATTTTTCAATTCGTTTCGCAATTGACGAGCAGTTTTTTTGCTACCATCATGACTCCAGCCAGGCGGGCCAAAAACATACATAAATTTTGCTTTTAAAGAAGATGATTTACGTAAGTCTTTACCAATATTTATCCATTCATGAAAAACCATTTTTATTGGGTGATGTGTTTTTATATTTTCTGTTAGTCCATAAATCACTTTCTCTTTTGCATCTTCTGCCACAAATGTTCCAAATAACTTGTCCCAAATGATAAAAACCATTCCCATGTTTTTATCAAGATACTTTACATTGCTTGCGTGATGGACTCTATGGTGGGATGGAGTAGACATGAAATATTCAAGAAACCCTAGTTTGTTCACTGTTTTTGTATGAATGAGAATGCCGTATATTTGAGTAGCAGAATAAATAAACATAATGTCAATTCCTTTGAACCCTAAAAGTGCTAATGGAATAAAATAAATAAAGCGATACAATGGTTGAAAAACAGATGATCGAAATCCTACGGTTAAATTAAATTCCTCAGATGAATGATGCGTAACATGAACAGCCCAAAACATTCTACAGTAATGGTCTACACGGTGCAGCCAGTAATACATAAAGTCTTGTGCTATTAATAGTACTCCCCAATAAGCATATTGATTAGCTATTTCAACAAATTTAAATTGAAAAAAATAAGTTAAAACAATTAAACAAACTCCTCTAACAAGAATATCTAAACCTAGATTTAAAGAAGTGAGATAAATATTTGCAAGAGTTCCTTTAACAGAATAGTGGTTTTTATTATGGATGTAACTGAATAGAATTTCAGCACCAATTACGATGGCATAAATTGGTGTGGTAATAGCAATTAGAAGGGCTTCTCTAAACTCATTCATGCTACAAAAATAAATAAAAAAAAAGCCATTCTCCTTAGATGAATGGCTTTATTTATGAGATTCTTTTAATTAACGGATATATACCTTTTTTGTATAAACTATGCTTCCTTGAGTAATTGTTACAAAATAAATTCCTGTCTTTTCTTTTGACATATCAATGGATGTTTCTTTGTTGCTTAAAGCAGCTTTGTATATTTCTTGACCCAGTGCATTGGTGATTTTCACATCTGCTTGTATTACTTTTTCTGATAAAAATTTAACTACGATGTTTTTGTCAGAACTATAAATAGAAGCGTTTGAAATAAGTGTGTTTTCTAATATGCCAACACCCATCTCTCCTGCAAGAATATATGCGTCAGGAGTTGCGTTATATGCATAATCCTTAATTGTAAACAAACTAGCAGTTGCATCAACATTAAAGCGTGCCCAGCCATAATGCAAATTCGGACCAATATTAAATTGCAATCCAATAAATTTATCCGTTTGTCCTAAAAAATTTCCATAACTATAGCTAGAACCAAAATAGCTTGCCATTGATTGGCTGGAAGTAAAATTAAATTGTAAAGTTGATTTAATTGTATCACCTGAGTTAAATGCAAAAGGATAAACATAGGCTCCAACTGTATCTCCGGCTACTCCATTGCTTCCTGTTGGAGTAACAGCAACTTGCTGAGAGGTATACCCAGTAGAAGTGCTAATGTTTAAATTAAATGTAAAATCAAAAACACCTCCATTATCTAAGTCAAGGTTGTAAAAATTGCCCCCAATATTAGTTGTAGAATCAGGATTTACATCGGTATAGATAATTTGAGCATCGGCTTGAGTGCTCATTAATGCTATAGATCCTGCTAAAGCAGAATAAGATTTTAGTTTGTTATTTAGTGTAGGAGTTGTCATTTTGTTTTTTGTTTTATCAAATATACAAAAAAGCCCCGAGAAATTATCTCGAGGCTTAATAATTATGATTTTTGAAAAATTATTTCAAAAACAATTTTTTTGTATAGCTACTTCCATCAGCTTTTGATATGGTTGCAAAATAAACACCTGCTTTTGCATCTTCCATAGAAATGGTTGTTGTTTCATTAGTAACAGCAACTTTTGCAAGTTCTTGTCCTAAAACATTTGTCACAGTAACAATACCATCAATAGTAGAGTTGTTTAAAATTTTCACATTGATTGACTTGTCAAAGCCGTAAATCATAGTGTTATGAGCTAATAATTCATTTATTCCAGTCGGTAAAGGCATTCCTCCTGCTGGTATTGCTGTATTTGCTGTTGCATCGTAAGCGTAATCTTTTATAGTAAATGATGCACCATCAGTAGCGACATCAAATCGTGCCCAGCCATAATGAGTTGCACCACCTAAGTTAAAACGGAATCCGAAATATTTGTCTACGGCACCTACCCAATTCCCAAAATTATAAGAAGTAGAAGCAGGATATACGCGTGCAGCAAATTGTACAGTATCTGTAGCCCAAGTTAAAGCAGCATCAATAGGATCGGCTATGTTGAGGGCAGCATTTAATGGATATGGTCCTATTGGCCCATTTTGTGCAACAGCATTTATGCCATTTTGAGGAACTACACTTAAAACTTGGTTATATGCATAACCTGAACCGGTAACACCAGTTTGTTCAGCGATCACGAAGTCAACAAAACCGCCATTGTCAAGGTCAATATTCACACCTGATAAAGTAGTGCTGATTGTAACATCTGGCGTTACGTCAGTATAGATAATTTGTGCATTAACTACACCTGTTGTTGCAACAGCGCCTGCAAGGGCAGAGTATGATTTTAATTTGTTTTGTAGAGATTTTTTCATGTAGAGTTTATTAAAATTAAATAATTTTATTATTATTTGAATGTAAAAATACTAAAAAAGGATGAATTGAAAAAATAATTTATGTTTTTCGATTTCTGTAGAGATTTGAATCTACTGCATCTGCCATAGCCGCTATATTAAGGTCTGAATCTAAGAATATGGATAAATTTTCAGCTACTTCTGTTGGATTATTAATTACATCGGTATAGGAAACATACACGACTTCAAATTGTGGATGTGTTTTAATCCAAGAACGAGTTTTTTCAAGTTGTTTTTTGAAGGTGTCAGCTAATTCAGTTGGATATATTTTTTTTTCAACATCTGCTTTTTTTCCGAGCATGATTTGTTGAGACTTGATGATTTCTTCCATCTCGCGTTCCATAAATATTACCTTATACTGGTATATTGCAGGTAAATGCTGAAGAAGTTGAGCAATGATTTTTACTACTTTATTTTGACCTTCGCTTATCCATGAATTATCACTTGCTAATTTTTTTACTTTTTGATACTCTAAATAACCTTTCGGATTATTTTCATCATTTTCTCTAATATTATCTGTTAAAATATCTAATCCGCCTGCTGCTAACATCTGCATCATCATAGATGTTCCGGAGCGGGGCATTCCTGATACAATAGTAATTGTTCCCTTAATATTATTTTTGATAAACTCGCTGTGTTTTTCTGCCTCTGAGGCGTTCATTATATGATTACTGTATAGTTTTACTAAATAGGCATGTGCTTTTCTATTTCCTGGTTGATAGGTTGTTACTACTTTAAATGCTTCAAGTGCTCTTTCATACATTTCTAATCTGTAAAATGCTTCTCCTAAAAAATAATGTGTCAAGGCATTATTAAAAATAAGTGATACTGAACTTAACAAATGATCAACGGCATCTTCTAATTTATCTTGACGAAGAAGAGCGATTCCTAATCCTAAATGTGCTCCGGCATTTTCAGGGTCTATTTGTAAGGCTTGTGTAAAAGCATTTTTGGCTTCTTCCCATTCTTTTAATTTAATAAATGCTTCTCCAACTTTTACATGTATATCTGGCATGTGCGCAATCGACTCCATTGCTTTTTTAAATAATGGCAATGCTTTTCTAGGTCGATTTTGTGAAACCAATAAAACGCCTTCTAAATAATCTAAATGTGGAAGTTCTTTTTTATCCAATTTTTTTATTTGCTCGATAACTGAAAAACAAACATCAAATTTTCTTAATTTTTGTAAACACTCTGCATATTTTAAAGCATATCGGGCAATGTTCGGAGTTTTTTGATAAAGTAATTCTAATATTGGTTCTGCTAAATCTGCTTGTTCTTTAAATAAATATATTCGGGCTAAATTAAATTGTGTTTCATTCACAACCTTTTCAATTGTTTTTGCTTTGTCTTCTGTTGGAGCTTCAACATAACCCAGTTCTATTAACTGTTTCAAAGCTTCCTGTGCAGCCAGTGGGTCTTGTTGTAATTCTTCTGGATGATTGCCTGATTCACCTGCTACATTTTCCCAGCTATCAATATATTGTGGACTTATATTTTTGTCGAACACTTGTGTCAATACTTTCCCATCCATATCTTTTCCTACAGGCAAACCAAACAACGTTAAAACGGTTGGAGTAATATCTAATAATGTTGCCCCGTAAATTCGTTCATCTTTATTAATGTTAGGACCAGAAATACAAAACATTCCAAATTGGCGGTGTTCCAATGCTGGAGCCATTGGCTCTGTTGGTAGTCGTTTCGGACGAAGATGATCAGAATGAAAGCCATGGTCTGAAAGAATAATGATAGTAGCATCTTCACCTGCAAGTTTGATATATCTTTCGAGCATCATATCATGGAAACGATAAATTCCATTTACAACATCTTTGAATAAATTAAATTTCTCATCTGAAATTCCTGCCATTTGAGGAGGATGAAATTTCATGAACCCGTGACTCAAATGATCAATTGTATCAAAATAAACTGCTGTTAGATCCCAAGACTCATTTTCCATTAACCACGTTGCAGCGGCATGTATAGAAGCGCATTCAGAAATATTTTTTGCAAGTATGGTTAAATTTTTATCGTTTTTTTGATCTATTAATCGTGCATTTGGAATAAAGGGAAGAATGTGTTCTCCATTTAATTCAGTTGGATGAACACGGTATTCTGCAATTGTGGAAGCTAGTCGTTCAGGATAAATGGTGCCTGCTTGCAATTTCCAATCTTCTATTTTTTCACTTGTAACTTTTTGAAAAAAATTGGAAACCATAACACCGTTAATTGGTTCAGCAGGATTGCTTGGCCACCAGCCAACAATGTTTGATTTTAAATTGTTTTGAGAAAGTATATTCCAAAGTGCTTTACATTTTCTGCTAGTTGAAGTTACTGGTCGCAATTCCATTTGTTCGGGAATCGGCTCAACAAAATTTAAAATTCCATGTTTGTCGCCAGTTTTCCCTGTCGCAATAGATGTCCATAAAATAGGAGATAAAACAGGATCAAGTGTTGCAATGTCGCCCATCACTCCTTTGTTGATTAAGGATTCCAATGAAGGCATGAGCCCTGCATCTAGCAATGGGTTGATGATTTTCCAATCGGCAGCATCCCATCCAAGTATCAATACTTTTTTTGCCAATCGATCAGCCATTTTTTTTATTTTTATTTTCTTTTAATTTTTCTTCGTCTCGTTTTTTTCTCCATGCCTTTATTCCAACAGCTCCTAATGTAAGTAAACCTAGCGAGCCATCAGCAGGTATTTCAATTGCATTGATTATTTTTTTGGAATTAATATTTTCTCCAGAGTTTTTCTCCATCTTTTTTTGTCGTAAAAATAAGATTTTTAGTGAAGATTAGCCATAGACCCCCAGGTAAAAGGTGCATTTTAGAATAGTTTGTTCACAAAAGGAACGATTTTAAACAATTTTATAATTTTTTTTGCTTTAAAACTTGCCTTGTGTATATTTTCTGCATTACATTCGTTATATAAATTAATGTTTAACCCAAAAAACAAAACAACATGAACAAAGCAGAATTAGTTGATGCAATGGCTGCAGAAACAAAATTAACAAAAGCTGATGCTGGAAGAGCATTAGAAGCATTCGTTAACGCTACAACAAAAGCACTTAAAAAAGGTGACAGAGTTGCATTAGTAGGATTTGGTTCTTTCTCAGTTTCTAAAAGAGCTGCTAGAAATGGCCGTAACCCACAAACAGGAAAGGCTATTAAAATTGCTGCTAAAAAAGTAGCAAAATTTAAAGCTGGTTCTGAATTAGCTAAAGCAGTTAACAAATAATTTTTGTTTCTGAAAAAATCCTCTCTAATATTTCAGAGGGGATTTTTTTGCGTTCTGTATGTTCCTTCCAACCATTTTTATTTTCCCATCTCAGGTAACGTTTTAGTTTTTTGGTATCTAATTTATTTTCCTTCGTTATAAAACTATCTAAACTAAAAACGGAGGTCCACAGGCAAAATTCAATTCTCTTTCTTTCTCTAGCCATTATTGCTAATTCAACAAGTGTTATTTCTCAACCCACTAGCATGGGGCCATCAAAATATCCTGATTTGCCTTATATCAGAGAAAACACAATCGGAAAGGAAGTAATAACTTATCCAACTTTAAGAGAAGCAGATGTAATGTGGAGCAAAAGAGTTTGGAGGGTGATTGATTTAAGAGAAAAAATAAATCACCCCTTGTATTATCCCGATTCACCAATTTTAGATAGAAAAAGTTTGTTTGATGTAATTGCGAATGCAGCTCTAAATGAAGGTAGAATTACATTATTTGACAATCCAGCAACCGATGATCAGTTCAGATACGAAATGACAACAACTGAAGCAATTTCTAAATTGTCTCCCATCGTTATGATGTATGTTGAACGATTAGATGGTTCTGGAATTTTCGACACTGTTCCAACTCCCGTTCCTGTTACATCTGCAGAAGTATGGAAATACTGGGTAAAAGAAGATTGGTTTTATGATAAACAAAGATCCGTTATGGATGTACGAATTATAGGTCTTTGTCCGTTAGTAGAGAAAGTTTCCGAATCAGGAGAACATTTAGGTGCAGATAAACCCCTTTTCTGGATCTATTTTCCGGAAGCTCGTCCGGTGTTTGCTACTTCAGAAGTCTTTATGCGAAAGAATGACGCTGAAAGAAGAACACTGGACGATATATTCTGGAAACGAATGTTTTCAAGTTATATCCGTAAAGAGAGTAATGTTTACGATAGAGGAATTTATGATTACAAAATAGGATTGGAGCAACAGCTAGAATCAGAAAGAGTGAAGAGTGATATTTTTACTTACGAGCATGATCTGTGGCATTTTTAGCCTTTCGGCTTCGCTCAGGCTGACAAATCAAACTGAAAGAGAGTTTTTGTTTTTAACTTTCATCCTTGCCATCAATGTCGTTTAGTTAAGGATTAAACTTAGAACGTGCGAGTCACGCATTTTCGTGTGATGTGGCAATCTCTCCTCATTGGTAACTTTTCTCACCATCGTTAGAGATTGCTTCGTTCTTCGCAATGACGCACTAACCCGCAATTGACGCTATGAATAAAATTCTCTCTTAATTAAACGGCATGACGTTTAGCGATAAGAGCAATCATTTAAGCTTTCTCCTCCCAAATCTTACATAAATGTACAATTGTAGCAACTGCCTTTTCCATATCCTGCACGCTTACCCATTCGTGTTTGGAGTGGAAGGCATGTTCGCCCGCAAAAATATTCGGACAAGGTAAACCCATGTATGAAAAACGGGAACCATCTGTCCCGCCTCTAATGCTTGATAATACCGGTTCTACTCCAGCTCTTTTAATTGCTTCCAATGCGTTGTTTACAATCTCAGGATTTTTATCCAACACCTGTTTCATATTTCGATATTGTTGTTTTACAATAAAATCGAATGTAGAATGCGGATAGTTTTTTAAAATTTTTTCTGTTAATTCTTTTAGAAAATCTTCTTGTGTTTTTAAACTTTCTTCGTCAAAAGCACGAATGATAAATTGCAAAGTGGTTTCTTCAATCCCTCCAGAAATGCTTACTGGATGAACAAAAGGTTCTTTCTTTTCAGTTGATTCGGGACTCATCTTATCTTTTGGTAAGGCAGCAACTATTTCGCTGGCAATTTTAATTGCGCTTTCCATTTTATTTTTTGCAAATCCAGGATGTGTGCTTACCCCATGAATATTTATTGTTAGGCCGTCTGCTGAAAATGTTTCATTTTCAATATGACCCAATTCTTCACCATCAATTGTATATCCAAAATCGGCACCCAATTTTTTCATATCAGCTTTATCGGCGCCTCTTCCTATTTCTTCATCAGGAGTAAATAATATTTTTATTGTTCCATGTTTTATTTCAAGATGTTTCATTAAATGATTGGCAGCATCCATAATTTCTGCAACACCTGCTTTATTATCTGCACCCAATAAAGTTGTTCCATCTGTTGTAATAATATCGTTTCCAATTTGTTTTGTTAATGATGGATGTTCGTGCACACGAATGACCTGTGTTTTATCATTTAGTAATACAATATCTTTTCCATCATATTTTTTATGAATTTGTGGATTTACATCTTTACCCGAACAATCTGGTGAAGTATCCATATGTGAACAAAAACAAATCACAGGAACCTTTTTAGAAGTATTGCTTGGAATGGTTGCATAAATATATCCATGCTCGTCCATGTGTGCATCGCTAATTCCTATTTCTAATAATTCCGCTACTAACACTTTTCCCAAATCTTTTTGCTTTATAGTGGAAGGACAAGTAGGGGAGTTTGGATCACTTTGAGTATCTATTTTAACGTATTTTAAAAATCGCTCTGTAACAGTATGGTTGATTGTCATTGCTTTATGATTTGGAATAAATTATATCACGAATTACACTATTTTTGAGCAATATTCAAAATAAAATTGAGCATGAAATACAAACGTTTAGAAAGCGCTGAACTAAAAGAATTAGAAAAGGAGTTTATTCATTTTTTAGCATCCGCTCAAATTACTGGGAGTGATTGGGAAAAAATGAAAGTGAATGAATTAGAAAAAGCCGAGGAATTGATTGATGTGTTTAGCGATTTAGTTTACGAAAAGGTGATGAGCAAAATCGACTATTTAGAATACAGAGATAATAAGTCCTTAAATCTGTTTCATTTTACCAACGAAAAGATAGTTTTAGTTGGTTTAAGAGTAAAGGAGAGTAGCAACCTAGATTTAATGTCTCACAATGTATTTGACGCATGGAATCAAAGTAATATGAATTCAGTTAATCTTATTAAAACAGAAAAGGCTTACTTGAAGGAAAAAGGAATAGAAATATTCGAATTGTTGCAAACAGGTTGTTTGATAAGCGATGGGAAACTATTTAATCTTTTAAAAGAGTTGTAATTTTAATTTCTTGAGTTAGAAGTACGAGCCACTTTTCCTGCCTTTTTTAAGCTACCGCTATTGTTATTTAGGGTAGGAGATGGAATCATTTTAAAAATAACAATATTGCTTTTTGTAGTTACAGTTGAGTCGTTTCCTTTAGGAGTAGGTTTATTTATGGCACCTGTGCCTTTAGAATAAGTGTGATTGGCAATAAAGATAAAAATTACAGTAACTAATACTTTTGAAATTCGGCTCATTTTTTCAGTATATAAATGAATAAAAGTCCCGAGGATTTAACTCGGGACCTTATTAATATTATTCCGTAATAATTAATTTTTTAGTGATAGTAGTATTATCAATTGTGAATTTCACAAAATAAATACCATTCAACAAATTCAATTCACTTTTTGAAATTTGAACAGAATAATCACCTTCCGTTTGACTACCATTATTAACTTCCATAATCTTTTTTCCTAACACATCAATCAATTCAATTTTTGTATCACCTTTTTTATTCAAGTGGTAATACAATGTAGATGTTTGATTAGTAGGATTAGGGAAAATAGAAACATTTGCTCCATTAATTGTACTTTCAGATACATTTAATACACCAGTCATATTGATATCATCAATGTAAACGCTATTGTTTGCATCTCCCGAAGTATACTCAAATTTGAAGCGAGTATTTGCTGTTGCGAAAGTTGCAGGAATTGCAATTGTATGCAGAGTCCATGGGCTTGAGCTATTTGGAACAAATTCCTCTGGGTGATAACTGTTGTTAATTAAATCACCATTCCCTGTTCCTGCTCCAGAGATATTTGTTGGAGATCGTAATTGCCATGAAGCACCACAATCGTTTGATGAATATACTCTTAAGTTATCAGTTATATCAGCTGCATCTGTTGCCTGCGTGGCAGCAGCGCATCTGAATGTTAGAACAGCACTACTTATATAAGTTAAATTAAATGAAGGCGAAATTAATTCATCTACATCTTTTGGATAGTTGTAATATCCATTCATCATAATACTGCGAGAACCTGTATATGCAGCTGAAGAGTTAATCCACCATGTTTTTCCATTATTATCCAAATCGTTTACATCCCATAAACTATAAAAACTTGCTGGGTTTTCGAAACTTTCAGAAAAAGTATTTGATACTTGCGCAAAGTTATCTGATACGTTAATGAAATTTGTTTTTGTAACAGTTGTTGATTGAGTTCCAGAGGTAACTGTTAAAGTTACATCGTAGCCTCCTGCTGTATTATAAACAACAACTGGCGAAGCAGATGTTGATGCACTTGGTGTTCCGCCAGGGAAAGTCCAAGCATAATTTACAGATGAGCCTTGAGATAAATTTAAAACATTTGGAGTGTATGCAATGTTTGCTCCTGGACAAATCATATAATCATCTGCATAAAAATCTGTTGCAGGTGCACAAGGAGGATAAGTTGATCCATCAGTTCCTGTTGCAATTAAATTTGAAGTAATCCACAAACTGCTTCTTTGAGCAACAGGACTTTCCGCAGTTGCTCTCATTCTATCAATTTGTCCTTGAGTAAACATATAAGTACAACTTGAATAATCCATATAATTGGTAATGTTTTCAGCATCCCCGTATGTTCCTGATAAAACTACATTATCAATTCCAAACGAACCAACAGCACTTTCAGCGTTGTAACCATAGATGCGGAAGGTGATAGAATCTGTAACGCCAGTAAATGATGCTCCACTTAAAGTGATTTTACATCCTACTTGACTGGTTGTAATTGAATCAAAATTGCTAAAGAAAACATTTCCTGTTTGTAAACTCAAATTTGGATTTGCAGGAGTAATAGAAGCTGCTAAATTGCTTGTGTAATTGTCTTTACTTGAACGAACAGCAAATGTTCTAGCGCCTGCGGAATCTCTCTTAAAATCGAAAGTAATACCTGTTAATGACATTAAAACCCTAGTATCCGCTTTAACTTTAAATTCATAATATTTTCCTGCATTAATTGCTCCAGTTAAGCCAGCATAAGAAGTTTCACCATCCAAAGCGCCAGTATCCCATCCTGTAAAATCAAATATATTAGCGGAAACAGAATTAGAAGAAACTCCATTAGCCATAAAACTTGTAAGAGTTAATGTAGAATCAGAAACTGATGGGTTTGTACTTGGGTCAGTTGAACCTGACGCAGTAGTTACGCTTGAAAAAGCATAAGACGCAGTTAAAGTAGCATTTTCACACACAAAATCGTAAGCTGGACAAGTTGAAAAATGTCCTTTTGTTATGGGCGTATCATTTACTCCATCATCACCACATGCTGTAGCCACTTGTGTGTTTCCCCAAGTATGCTCAAGTCCTAACCAGTGACCAGCTTCGTGAGTTAATGTAGTAGACGAACCATTACATTCTGAAGAAATCATAATTACACCATCCCAAGGAGCACCAAATGTATTAACTGAGGAAGGGAATGTAGCATAAGCTAAAATAGTTCCTGGTGTTGATCCCGCTGGAATATTAGTAATGACCCATACGTTAAAATATTTATCTCTTGGCCATGGATTCAATTTTGAATTGTCATCTGCATCTACAGTTCTATGAGAATAAATTCGGTCAATTCCATTTGTGCAATTACCGTTCGGGTCGATTTTAGCTAACTTAAATTGAATAAGTGCATCGCCACCAATCGCCTGAAAATAGGGAGGATTAGAGCTGTAATCTGAATTTAGCTTTGCGAAATCTGCATTCATAGCTGCAACCTGAGCAACAATATTTGCATCAGGAATATTTTCTGTTCCGTTGATATGAATTACGTGAAATACAATAGGGATAGTATAAAGCGTGGTGCTTCTTCCTTCTTTTTGATTTACTTTTTGATTTATTGAATTAAAATAATCAACATAAGCTTGTCTAAGCTCTGGATGTTGAAGATACATTTTTTCGTTATTTTCAACTGTTCCGCAAGGGTTAACGCCTTGCGCTTTAGCAATATTTATTTGTAAAAAACAAACAGTAGCACTCAATAAAGCAAATTTCAAGTATTTTGATTTCATGTTGGTAAGGATTAGATTTTTATCTATTGCAATATTAAGGAAAAATAGTCTAAAAAACAAGGTCATTCTTCTGGTGGTTAGTAATTCTGTATAAGTGGTTGTTTTTTAATTAAAACGGTATTTTTTGCATAAAAAAGGGGCCCACCATTATTTTGGCGGACCCTTTTTTTATCATTTTTAAAATGATTATTCTGAAATAACTAATTTCTTAGTAATGGTTGAATTATCTACTGAAAACTTAACAAAATAAACACCGTTTCTTAGGTTTAAATCTTGCTTAGAAATCTGGAAAGTATGTTCACCTTGAGTTTGGTTAACATTGCTTGATTCCATAATTTTCTTTCCTAATACATCCACTAACTCAATTTTTACATCTCCTGATTTGTTTAACAAATAAGATACAGTTGCAGTTTCGTTTGCAGGGTTTGGGAAAATAGAAACATTTGATTCCAAATTTCCATCGTTAATTCCTAATACTCCAGTTATATTAATATCATCCAAATAGATGCTGTTTCCTTCGTAGCCAGAGGTGTACTCAAATTTAAAACGAGTTTTATTGGAAATTGCTGCAGTTACATTCACCGTTTGAAGAGCCCATTGGCTAGGAGAACTTGGAACAAATTCTTCTGGATGGTAACTGTTGTTAATGAAAGTAGCTCCTGAGAATGTTTTTCTTAATTGCCATGTAGCCCCACAATCAATAGAAGAATAAACTACTAATTTGTCATTCATATCAGCAGCTGTTGTAGCTTGAGTTGCAGCAGCACATCTGAAAGTAAGGGTAGGAGTAGTAATAAAAGTTAAGTTATAAGACGGTGAAATTAATTGGTCAACATCATAAACATAATTGTAGTATGCATTCATCATAATACTTCGTGATCCGCTATAACCTGCAGAGGTATTGTACCACCACGTTTTACCATTAGCATCTAAATCTTTGGTAGACCAATAAGAATAAAATTCAGTTGGGTTTTCAAAATCTTCTACATAAGTATTAGGTACTTGAGCATAATTATCAGATACATATATATAATTTGTTTTAGTGATAGTACCTGATGCTGAAGCGTCAGTATAAGTGACAGTTAAAGTAACATCATACGAACCTGCTGCGCTGTAAGTGACTGCAGAAGGGGTTGGTGAAGTTGATGAAGATGGTGTACCGCCAGGGAATGACCAAGCATAGCTCACAGCTTTTGATGTATAAGTTGCACCCAAAAGGGCTGCGATATCAGACACATTTTTTGTGTATGTTACGGTTGAGCCTGGACAAATCATTGTTCTATTAGCATAGAAATCTGCTTTTGGTGCACAAACTGGACCAGATCCATCAGTACCAGTTGCAGCTAAGTTCGAGTTAATCCATAAGTTATTTCTAGCTGAAACAGTAGCATCTAATGCTGCTCTCATACGATCACTTTGGTCAGGTGTGTACATTTTAGAGCAATAAGAATATTCCATATAGTTTTCTACGTTTTCAACTATACCGTGTGTTCCTGTAAATGAAATATTGTCGATTCCGAAAGTACCAGTCGTGTCTTCAGCATTCCAACCATAAATACGGAATGTGCGAGTTGCATTGTTGATATTGGTAAATGAAGCGCCACTTAAAGTGATTTTGCTTCCAACTAAGGAAGTAGTGATATCGGTATTGATAAAGAATACATTGCCTGATTGTACACTTAAATTTGGATTAGTAGGGGTAATGGTTGCAGCTAAATTTGAAGCATAACCATCAGCGCTTGAACGAACTGCAAAAGTTCTAATTCCATTTGTATCACGACTAACATTGAAAGTTATTCCTGTCATTGATAAAGCTTGAGCTAAATCAGGAGTAACAGAAAATTGATAATATTTTCCAGTATTGATTGCACCGGTTAATGCAGCAAATGAAGTCTCTCCATCTAACGCACCAGTATCTAAACCTGAAAATTCAAACATGGAAGCTGTTGCAGAATTTGCAGAAAGCCCTACAGCCATTGGTGCAGTAAAAGTAATAGCAGAATCTGTAGCTTCAGGAAGTGCAGAAGGGTCTGTTGTTCCGGATGAAGCAGTTACACTTCCAAATGTATAGGTTCCTGTTAAAGCTTTTGAATCACATTCGAAGTCAAATCTGTTTGCACAAGTATTATGTCCTGCTGTTAATGGAGTATCGTTTACACCTTCATCACCACAACCAACTTCAGGGTCATTTGTTGAACCCCAACAATGAGGTAAATTTAACCAGTGACCAACTTCGTGAGTTAATGCTCTTGATTGACCAACAGTACCAGTTCCAATGCTGCCAATATAATTGTGGATAATAATAATTCCATCTACTGGTGCGCCAAATGATCCTGTAGCAGAAGGATAATAAGCATAGCCTGCTGTTCCAACACTTTCCATTGTACGAATAACCCATACGTTTAAGTATTTTTCGCGTGGCCAAGGATTCAATTTTGAACCATCGTTTGCATAATCTGTTTTATGTGAATAAATTCTGTCGATTCCATTTGTGCAATTTCCATCTGGGTCAATTTGTGCCAAACGAAATTCAATTTCTGAATCAGAAGCCAAACCTTGAAATGGAGCAACTATCGCTGAAGTATCAGCATTGCGCTTACGAAAATCACGATTTAATATGTTTACTTGATCTAAAACTTGAGCATCAGAAATATTTTCTGTGCCATTTAAGTGAAGAATGTGAAAAACAATAGGAATAATGTAAACCTGCCCCGGTATTTTACTGTTCTTTTTCTCCTCAATTAGCTCAGCAATTAATGCATTGTAGTCGGCTTCAGCTTGCACAAGTTCAGGATGTTCCGCCAACATCTTTTTATGCATTTGATTAGTTCCGCATTTGTATTCGCCTTGAGCGAAAATTGCGCTATTGCATACAAAGCAAAGGATAGATCCTAATAAAAGGGAAGTAAGTAGATTTTTTTTCATTGTTGTGCGATTTCGTTGAATGTGTTCATTGTAATTACTTGATGCAATATTAAGTATAAATTCAAAAAAAAGAAAGCTTTTTTTTGAACCAACGTCATTTTTTATTAAGCGGTTGGTTTTTAGGTTAATTGGTAGGAAAATGAAGAGAAAAGGAGCCCCAAAAATTGGGACTCCTTTAAAAAAATATAAAAATTAAATCTTTATTCTAATAGCTCCTATAATGTTTCTTCCAGGAGAACTGAATCCTGAAGCAAACATGCGGTAATGAACATCAAATAAATTTTCTATACCTAAATTAATTGTTACGTTTTTAGTAACGCGGTAAGCGGTTTTTACATTGAATGTAACCCATCCAGGCATATATCCATTTACTGGATCTGCAGAATATAATTCGTTATCTTCTGTTCCTAAACTATAATCACTGCCAACTTTAGCTGCACTATAACGAGCATAAATTTCACTTTCAAATTTTTTGAAATGATAAAGGATGCTAGTCTTTCCAAACATAGGAGGTATGTGATTCATTGGAATAATAGTATCATGATTTGCATCATTATTCAATGGAGTTAATTGTTGACGGTATTGGCCCATTGTATAAGTGATGGAAGTTTTAAAGGAAACATTGTCGTTAAAATCGGCACTAATTCCTCCATATAAGCCTTGTATGTAAGCTTCATCCACATTTTGAGGAGAAAGCACCTGGCTTAAAACACCATTAAATATCAAAGAATCTTTTCCTTCATAAGTATAGGCTTTAGCAACAATTGCATTCTTTAAAAATGTATAATGATAAACAGCTTCTATTTTTACTTTATTATCCATAATAGTAGTTGATAAACCGCCTTCAATATTGTAAGCATACTCAGGTTTTAATTTGCTATTAGGAATAATCACGGTGGTTCCCACCGACTCATATACTTTGCTCATATCTTCCACATTTGGTGCTCTAAATCCGGTTGAACCTAAAATACTGAAACGGATGTTTTTCTCTGGCATCATAATCAAAGCTATATTTCCATTCAAAGCATTATTTGTTTGCTTAACTGATGTGAAAGGAAATTGAAAATTTGATACGGTTGCTGATGTATCAAAATTAGATGTCAACGTATTATACGTATATCTAATTCCGTCCGAGAAAATAAATTTTTCATTAATCTCCCAGCTATTTGTTAAGTAGGCGCCAACATTAAAGGTTTTGCTACCACCATTTGCATAGCGCGTATCCGCTGGACTGGTCGAAGCTGCACCCGTATATATATTTGTTTTGTTAGCAGTAGAAGTTACTTTATTGCCTACTGATTCAATTCCATAACTGAGCTCATGTTTTTCCTTTATTTCTTTTCTCAAATCGGCATTTAGGGAATATACATTTACGTGCTCCATGTTCACGGTTTTGAAATTGTTGTTGCTGGAACTTGTATAGTCGGTGCTGAATCTTCTGTTGAAACGCTCCTGATTAATGTCTTGGTAAGCTGCAGTAATCCTCATATTATCAAAAAATTTACCAACCGACCGAATAGTTGTATACAATGCTACCAGCATCCTATTTTGCGGACCATAGCCATTTTCAGCAAATTTTAAATTTCCGCTGCCACTATACTCCGATAAGCGATCGTAACGATTGATTACAGATGAGGTGGAGTACTGAACATTCAATCCGATTCTTAAATTATCATTTGCTTTGAACAATAATTTTTCCATAAGATCTATCTGTGTATAACCGCTTTTCTTTTGAATGTTTGTATTACTGTTTCTAATCATGCTGTCAGCATTTCCTAAGGCATTAACTCCGGAAAAGTATTCACATCTTCCAAAAGATGGGTTTGGATTACGCGCATATCCTGTGCGGGTATCATCAAAATCACTGTAGGTAATACTTGTTAGCGATGCAATTTTTTTGAAACCAATATTAAAATCCAGATGTCCCGTTTTTTCCTGATTTGCACTTGAATATCGGATAGATGAATTCAATTTGAAATTCATTTTGTTAATGCCAAAAAGAGGATTCTTAGTATAAAAATGCATTACTCCACCTAATGCATCACTGCCATACATAACAGAAGAAGGGCCATAAATAATTTCTGTTCTGTCGAGCATTGCATTATCGATAGTAATAACATCTTGTAAATGACCGCCACGATAAATAGCATTATTCATTCGTACTCCGTCAATAACAATTAATACACGATTAGCTTCGAAGCCTCTGATGATAGGGCTTCCGCCACCTCCCTGGCTTTTTTGGACCATTATGCTTCCTGTATTGGCTAACATGTCGGCAGAAGATTGGGGATTTGATAATTCTAATTCTTTTGCTTTTAGAATATCTATTGTGTAAGGGACATCTGATTTTTTTTCTTCCGCTTTGTTTGCAGAAAAAACAACTTCATTTAAATTTATGAGTTTAGACAAAGCGGTATCATTTGGAGGGTTATCCTGAGCGGTTAAAATTGTAATGGCTATCATACCCATTATGGTTGAGAGTAATATCTTTTTCATTTTATGTATTTTATAAGATTAATTCATAAAGAGATGATTTAGCAGATCTGCCCTATATCTAAAATAGATTATTGACAACACCAACGTAAACATTGGTGCTGCAAACTATACAACAATTGATTTTTGATTCAAAGAGGGTTAAATAAACTCAGGAGGAGGAGAATTTATTTCCGGAAAATCTGATGAGTAATTTTTTGCAGAAATGGAGTAGTTAACAAGATTAGTACTAGTAATGAATTTGAAATCAAATGAATTTGAAAAATAAATTTTTACAACATGCTCATTTAATTTTTTGGAAGAAGATTTGCTTTTAGGCTTATGAGAAGTAATAAATGTGTTTACTTGTTCATCCAATGAAGAAAACAAAACTTGTTCTTGTTTGTCATCAATACAGTAAAAAACAACAGATGAAACTTTTTCATCCTTTTTTACTACATCAAACAATTTGTTTCCATAGTAAAATTCTTTATTTTCTTTTACCCAATGAATATTTTGGAGATCACTTTTTTTGAATTCAATAGCAGTTAATTCTCGGTCGGGAATGCCTAATTTTATTTTGAATTTGATTTCTTTTCTTGCTTCAAGTTGTGCAACCTTAAATACAATAAAATATCCAACTGTATTAAACAGAAAGATGCCAAGCAATAATATAGAAGCTCCTTTTTTCATTGTTGATAGACAAATATAACGATTTGTACTTGTTGAAACAAATTCTGTCTTTTTGTCGTTTATCCACTTTGGTATAAACATTGAGTTAATAAAACAAATATATTTACTACAAATGCGAAATACCACCTCAAAATTATTTTTCAGTTTTTTATATCCTGCATTATTTGTGCTGATTATTTGGGGTGTAAAACTATTTGAAATTGTTGAGCAAGTTAATTTGTCGTGGTATGGCTTGTTTCCTAGGCGATTTGATGGATTAATTGGAATAGCAACAGCTCCATTATTGCATAGAGATTTGCCGCACTTAATTTCTAATACATTTCCACTTTTAGTTTTAGGTCCTATTATTTTTTATTTCTATAGAGCTATTGCATTTAATGTTTTCTTTTGGGTTTATATTATGACAGGAGTGTGGGTTTGGGCAGCTGGTGGCGAGGCATACCACATTGGTGCCAGTGGAATAATTTACGGTTTCATTACATTTTTGTTCTTCAGTGGCGTTTTTAGAAAAGATGCCAGACTTCTAGCACTTTCCTTATTTGTAACTTTCTTGTATGGAGGATCAGTTTGGGGTGTTTTGCCATTTCAAAAAGGAATTTCCTGGGAATCGCACATGTTAGGTTCGTTGGCAGGATTAATCACAGCTTATAATTTCAGAAAAGAAGGTCCGCCACCACGCAAATACGATTTTGGTGATGAAGCAGAAAATGAAAAAATAGATGTAAGCGGAGATGAGCAATTAATGCATGACGAAGAACCCAGCAATCAAGTAAATGTAAATTATACCTTTATTGAAAAGGATAAGAAAGAATAATTTACTATTGCCTAATGCGTTCTAAAGGTTTATTTTGCCTACCTTTGCGCCTTCTAAAAATAATTTTAGAATTTAAATCAAACATTTATTTTGAATTATTTATCAGTAGAGTCGCTTACCAAATCATTTGGAACAAAAGCATTGTTTAATAAAATTAGCTTTGGATTAAACCAAGGTGATAGAATTGCATTGATTGCAAAAAATGGTGCGGGTAAATCTACTTTGCTTAAAGTGCTTGTAGAGAAAGAGATTGCTGACGAAGGGACTGTTGTTTTTCGTAAAGATATTGTTGTTACCTACCTTGATCAAAATCCTATATTGAATGAGAATGATACGGTATTAGAAGCGATTTATAATTCTGATAACCCTATGTTGAATGCTGTGAGAGATTATGAAGAAGCTTTGCATGCATTTGAAAAAGACTATAACGATCAAACTTCTGCTAAGCTTGAAACTTCAAGTGCTCAGATGGATAAGCTGGATGCTTGGGGATTTGAAGCTAAAGTGCAGGAAGTTTTGCAACGATTAAAAATTGCTTTTTTAGATAAACAAATTGGAATGCTTTCGGGGGGACAAAAAAAGCGTGTTGCATTAGCAAAAGTATTGATTGATGAGCCGCATTTATTAATTTTAGATGAACCTACCAATCACTTGGATGTCGAGATGATTGAATGGTTGGAAAATTATCTTGTTTCACGCGATATGACATTGTTGCTTGTAACTCACGATCGTTATTTCCTTGATAGAATTTGCAACGAAATTATAGAAATTGATAATGGGAAGATTCATCATTATCGTGGCGACTTTCAATATTATGTAGAAAAGAAAGCAGAACGCGAAGCAATTGAAGGCAGCGAAATTGATAAAGCAAAAAATTTATTTAGACGGGAATTGGAATGGGTGAGAAAAATGCCAAAAGCGAGAGGTACTAAATCTAAATCACGATTGAATGCTTTTGAAGATACTAAGGAAAAAGCATTTAGTGGAATAGTGGAAACCAAGTTGGAGTTGGGTGTGAAGATGAGTAGAATTGGTGGGAAGATTCTAGAATTTAAAAACATTAAAAAAGCATTTGGAGAAACGAAAATTGTAAATGATTTCTCATACATCTTTAAAAAAGGTGAGAAGATTGGTGTTATAGGGAAAAATGGAACAGGAAAATCTACCTTCTTAAATATGATTATGGGTTTGGAAAATCCTGATTCAGGAGATATTCAAACTGGTGAGACTATGATTTTTGGGTATTACTCTCAAGAAGGATTAAAACTTACGGAAGACAAAAGAGTTATAGAAGTTGTAAAAGACATTGCAGAGTTTATTCCATTAGCTGATGGTTCCAAACTTTCAGCATCAGGATTATTGACCAAGTTTTTATTTCCTCCAGAAGTGCAATACAGTATGGTTTCGAAGTTGAGCGGAGGAGAGCGAAGAAGATTGTATTTAATGACGATTCTAATAAAAAATCCAAATTTTTTAATTTTAGATGAGCCAACCAACGACTTAGATATTGTAACATTAAGTGTGTTGGAAGATTTTCTTACAAATTTCCAGGGTTGTGTGCTGATTGTTACGCACGATCGTTATTTTATGGACAAGATGGTTGATCACTTGTTTGTGTTTGAAGGAGCAGGAGTGTTGCGCGATTTCCCAGGAAATTATACTGAGTATCGTGATAAAAAAGAATCGGAAGATAAACTTGCAAGTAAGTCGGGTGCAACATTTGTTGCTGAAAGTTCTATTCAGAATAGTGCGATAAGTGCTAAGGATGAAGAATCAACATCATCTAAACCTGCCCGTCCGGAAGGCGGGAAAAAATTAAGTTTCAAAGAAAAGTTGGAGTATGAGCAATTAGAAAAAGAAATTGCAAATCTGGAAGCTGAAAAATTAAAAATTACTACTTTATTAAATGCTGGTAGCGACAATCATGAAGATATAATGAAATGGAGTGAGCAGGCAGGGGCTATTATTGCTAAGTTAGATGACAAGTCGTTTAGATGGTTGGAGTTGAGTGAAGGAATTAATTCATAAAACAACTTTTTGTTCAACACTCCAGGCTTCAGCTTTAGCTATAAATAAAATTTTTGTCTTGGCCCAAACCTTAGCAAACACTTCTGAGTTTCTATAATTATTCAAATCATTTTCTGAATTCCAATAACTGTATGTAAAAAAAACATTTTTTTCATTTACATCATTCAGTAATTCCAAATGCGAACATCCTGGCATGTTTCGGATAAGTTCTTTCGATTCATCAAAAATCTCTAGAAACTCATTTGTCTTTTCGGGTATGAAATTCATTTTAACTATCCGAATAATCATAGGAAGCGAATGGTTATTGAATCGTTAAGTTTTAAATTTAGCATACTGTTGGCTCTGTCGCTATTCATCGATATTTCTAATTGATCGGCAGAATTAAACAAGGCAAGTATTTCTCCCTCAGGAACGTCATTATATGTTTTGCTAATTTTAAAAATTTCGTAACGAGCAAATTCAATTTTAAATTCGCGTCCTTTTCCTATTTGTTTAAATAAAGTTTGAGTAATATTGCACATCACGTTTCCGTACGAATCGATATATTCAACTGTTCCTTTTATCATATCACCCATTGTTGCAGCGCGGAAAGGCATGCGTTCCAAAAGATTTTCTTTGATTTTACCAAGATCCTCCATTTTAGTTCCTTTTGCCATTGCCGTGGCTACACTTGCAAAAACATCGCGTGTTGGGAAAGTTGAAATGGAAACTGGCAATTCAATAATTTTTTCGATAGGAGAATCTAGGAATGAAAAAATTCCATTATCAGCACTTATAAAATAATGTCCATCAGAAAAAACAATAACATGAGAAGATTGACTCGTTTGCTCGGCTTTAATCCCAATTATGTGAATACTTCCTTTTGGGAAATTTGGATAGGCATTTTTAATGATATAAGCCGCATCTTGTATGTTATAAGTCGGTATTTGATGAGAAATGTCGATAATGCTTGCTTGAGGTAATTGGCTAAGAATTGAGCCTTTTACGGAGCTAACGTAATGGTCCTTCAATCCTAAATCAGTAGTAAGAGTGATGATAGCCATTTGTTAGTAAATTGTGATTTTTTCGGTTTCCGTTTAACCCTAAGAATACACAAAAATATGTTATTTTCGTGCTTTCTGAGAAAAAAAATCAAGTTTTTATCCTAATTCTATTGTTAGCGTGGCTGAAAAGAAAATAATTCTTGAAGATATTGCACCAGTTAATCTATACGGTGTGAACGATTCTAAATTAGAATTAATCAAAACTCGTTTCCCAAAATTAAAAATTGTTGCAAGAGGCGAAACTATTAAAGCGAGTGGGGAAGAGGAAGAGTTGAATCAATTCGAAATGGTGATTAATATTTTAATTGCCTATTATAATCGTTTTGGAAACTTGACAGAAAATGCCATCGAACAAATTTTAAATGGAAGGGCTAAAAGAAATGGAAGTCCTGAGAATTCATCTACTGCAGACGATGTAATTACGTTTGGAAACAGTGGATTAATTGTAAAGGCACGTACAGAAAATCAACGTAAGATGGTTGAAGCAATCACTAAAAACGATATGCTTTTTGCTGTTGGTCCCGCTGGTACTGGTAAAACTTATACTGCAGTAGCTTTAGCTGTTCGTGCATTAAAAAATAAAGAAGTAAAAAAAATAATATTAACTCGTCCAGCAGTTGAAGCAGGAGAAAATTTAGGTTTTTTACCGGGTGATTTAAAAGAAAAATTAGATCCTTACTTACAGCCATTATATGATGCTTTGGGCGATATGATTGCTCCTGAAAAGTTAGCTTATTATCTTGAAAATCGTGTGATACAAATTGCTCCTTTGGCATTTATGCGTGGAAGAACACTCGATAATGCTTTCGCGATTTTAGATGAAGCACAAAATGC
>CAMCUO010000006.1 GCA_945879015.1 Chitinophaga pinensis
CAAATTGCCGCAGCAGTAAATAAGGAAATTTCTGCAATAAATATGAATATGGATAAAGCATTGGCAGAAATAACAGAATCTCAAACTCCATCAGGTGACGGAAAAAATCACAAGCAAGAAGCGTTGAGTCGTCAGCAATTTGCTATGACTTCCATCAATAATTTAGCTTTGATGTTAAACGAAGCGCTTACTGCAATGCAAATGGCTGCAAAAAACAGCAAACCAGGAAATGGAAGCTGTAAAAAACCAGGCGGAAAAGGTCAAAAACCTTCTATGGCAAGCATGAAACAAATGCAAGAACAAATTAATAAGCAAATAAAGAGTCTGAAAGAAGGGATGGAAAAAGGAGGAAACAAGCCAGGCAATAAACCTGGAATGGGAATGGGTGGAATGAGTAAAGAATTAGCCCAATTGGCTGCTCAACAAGCTGCTTTGCGTCAAGAATTGCAAAAAATGAGTGACCAAATCAATAAAGATGGAAAAGGTGCAGGAGGAATGAGCAAAATTATTGAGAAAATGGAAGAAACGGAGACGGATTTGGTAAATAAGATGATTAGCCAAGAAACAATTATGCGTCAGGAAGAAATCTTGACTCGCTTGCTAGAAAGCGAAAAGGCGGAGAAAGAACGCGAAATGGATGAAAAAAGACAGTCAAATGAATCAAAAAATGCAAATTTTAGTAACCCTAATGAATTTTTAGAGTATAATATGCTGAAACAAAAAGAAACGGAATTACTCAAAACGGTTCCACCGTCATTAACTCCCTTCTTTAAGTCAAAAGTAAACCAATACTTTAACAACTTTGGAAACTAATATGGTACTTGCAGAAAATCAAAAAATAAGAATCGCTTCGAGAGCTGAGAACATCATCCTCGTTGAGCGAATGATAGAAGATGTATGTGATCTTTTCAATATAAGCGAAGATTATTACGGAAACATTCTTGTTGCTATTACGGAAGCAGTAAACAATGCTATCTATCACGGTAACCAAGCTAATCCTAAGAAAAACATCGATATCTTTTTTAAATCTTTCCCTGATCATGTTTCTTTTATTGTGAAAGATGAAGGAACAGGATTTAATTTTGATAATTTACCAGACCCTACAAACCCCGAAAACATTGAGAATCCAAACGGACGTGGCGTGTTTTTAATGCGTAACTTAGCCGACAAAGTTTCTTTTGAAGACAATGGAAGCAAGGTAGTTTTGGAATTTAAACTGACTGCTTAATTAATTTACCTTCGCTTTCAGTCAGTCGCTGTAATTGATTATATCATTACCTAAAATACTATTCAACATAATACCATCAAGCAACACGTTAATTTCTTTTAACAGTTGCTTGTTCTTTTTTATAACAACCGACTCCACCATCTTACCAATCACCAAACCCATTTGTTTCTGACGAGTATATTCTTCTTTTTTCAAAAGAATAGAATACTCTTTTCGAATTCGTTCTGCTTTGTGTTCCAAATAATGAAAGTCGTTTAGTTCATAACGTATCATTAATTCAAAACTGCTAATTTTAAATGTCACGCTTCATCTAAATGTTTAAAGGCGTCTTGCATCATTCGCTTTACAAGGTGTTTCAACGATTATTTGAAATTCTTTTTATCGAAATTTAATGCCGCTAAATTTAAATACACAAACACATTATAGATTGGAAGCTTCTTAATACTAGCATTATCATTCGCTTCATGCAATATTTCAATCGCTTTATCTATATTTTTTACAGAATAGTTAATTACGAGTGAATTGTAATAATAAAATAAATATTTATCATAAAAAGCCTTTACCAACCTCCTCCATGGCAGATTTCAGCTCGTCGACATAGGTGAATGAAAGATCATTTTTTTTGTTTTCTTGTCATATTTTAATTGCCTTTAACGTTTCGCGATCAGGCGCAGAAAGCGTTTCAAAATCTATTTTTTCAACGAAGCTCGGATTATAAATATACAAATAATTTGTCTTATGGAACGGAATGCGCTTTTTGCGCTTGCTCGCTATTACCTGCTGGCCGATTTAGGGGTTAATACAAAATTAGAAAAAATAAACGAACTTTGTCAAAACGTGTCTGATTTATAAGGGGCTAGAACAATTAACTGACGGAGTGCGCCTCTCACACCACTGTACGTAAGGTTCTCGTATACAGCGGTTCATTAAATTGTGGAGCTACTTTAAAATAATAATCCAGCAATGCCCATTTAGTATTTTACAAGTTATTGATATTCAGTAATTAAATAGAATTAGGTGGAATTAAGTAGAGTTCTCTCGACTCTCGAGCGCAGTCGAGAACAAGGGAGTTAGGAGTGAGAATCAAAATAGTAGACAAATTGCAGTAAACAATAGACAATTAGAAAAGGACAACATTATCTATCAAACGCACTGCGCCCAATTTAACCGCAATACAAACAACTACACTTTTACTTTGTTTAAAATCGATGATTGGCTGAAGTGAATCCGAATCTGAAATTTCGATGTATTCCATTACTATAGAAGGGACAGTTCTGATTTGCTCCTCTGCAAATGCTTTTAATTCCGCCACCGATTTTGATTTATATTGCTCTTTAATAGTAAAGAGTGTTTTAGAAATGATTCCAGCCAAATCTCTTTCCTGTTTTGTAAGTCGTTCGTTTCTAGAACTCATTGCCAATCCATTCGGCTCTCGCATAATATCACATGAGATAATCTCGATTGCCATTTCCAATTGTTTGGTCATACTCCTTATAATAGCCAATTGCTGAAAATCCTTTTGACCAAAATACGCTTTATCTGGCTCAACTATTCTAAAAAGCTTGCTAACTACTTGAGCAACACCATTAAAATGACCAGGACGATGAGCTCCTTCCATAACCGTTTCTAAAGTTCCGAAATCTACAGAATGTCCATTTGTCCAGCCTTTATCTTCTATTTTTTGTCGTTTTAGCTCTAATTCGGCTTCCGAATACATCTCTTTTACTTCTGGGGCAAATACAATGTCGCAATTCGCCTCTTCAAGTAATTTGCAGTCAGCTTCTAAGGTTCTTGGATACTTATCCAAATCAGATAAATCGTTAAATTGGGTAGGATTTACAAATATGCTGCAAACCACTACATCACAATCTGCCTTAGCCTTATCCACAAGGGAAATATGGCCAGCATGAAGTGCTCCCATGGTAGGCACAAAACCAATTGTTTCTTTTTGGTTTCGTATACTATTCAGGTGATTTTGAAGTTTTTGTATGGAATTAAAAATAAGCATTAGGCCAAAAAGTGTTAATAAGCAGCAAAATCAGTATTAATCGTCCTGTTTTTCCCATAAAACAAGCCAAATCTAATATTAATACTTTGAAATATCGGAAATTTTTGCTTACTTTTGTATACTTTTTTGAAAACCTAACCTTAATTCGATCTTATGAAGAAGAAAGCTAGAGTTCTTTTTGTATCACAAGAAGTTACCCCGTATTTAGATGAAACACCTATGAGTGTTATCGGACGAAAATTACCACAAGGAATACAAGAACGAGGCAAAGAAATTAGATTATTCATGCCAAAATTCGGAATCATTAATGAAAGAAGAAATCAGTTACACGAAGTAATTCGTTTATCAGGAATGAATCTTATTATTGATAACAACGATCACCCATTAATTATCAAAGTTGCTTCTATTCAAGCAGCAAGAATGCAAGTTTATTTTATTGATAATCAGGAGTATTTTGAGCGAAAGCATACTTTAACTGACGCAAAAGGAGTCTCTTTTGCTGACAATGACGAACGTGCCATTTTCTTTTGTCGCGGAGTTATCGAAACAGTTAAAAAATTAGGTTGGTCACCTGATGTTGTTCACCTTCATGGTTGGATGACAAGTTTAACAGCTCTTTATTTGAAAAAATCATTCAAAGACAATCCTTTATTTGCTGAAACAAAAATCATTTATTCGGTTTATGATGATGAGTTTACCACTCCTCTAAGCAAAGATTTCGCAAAAAAAGTATTGCACGATGGAATTGAAAAAGGAGATGTAGAACATTATAAAAATCCTACATTTGTAAACATCAGTAAAGCGGCTATCGATTTATGCGATGGTATCATTAAAGGAAGTGCAAAAATTAATTCGGATGTAGAAAAATACATCAAAAAATCGGGCAAACCATATTTGGATTTTGTTGGCGGTGATAACAACGAATACATTGATGCATATTCTGAATTTTATGATGCTGTGCTAGAAGAATTGGCAGAAATGGTTGACTAAAAATTTTTTATGAATATACAGAACAGCATACCTAAAATTTTGTCTCGAGCAATCGGAACAAAATTTTTTTTTATACTATCCTTAGGTGTTAGTATTTGTTTAACATCCTGTGACGAATCCAGCGTTGTTGGATTAGATGTACAACCCGAAAACGATTTGTTGAATGTTGGATATGAAGATTCCACTACCATTTTTACAAGAACGGTAGATGGCGATTCACTTATTACGGATGAATCACTTATCTCTTCAGGTGTTGCCTTAATTGGAAAATATATCGATCCTGTTTTTGGAACAGCATCAGCATCCATTTATACACAAGTTCGACTTCCAAGTGGAATTACTCCAACTACATTTGGAACTTCGCCTACTTGCGACTCAATTATTCTTTCACTTGTTTATGAAGGAACTGTTTATGGTAAGAAAGAAAGAAAAAATTTAAAATTAAGTGTGCATCAGGTAACTCAAACGATGAGTATTGCAGCAACTTATTATTCAAATACTATTTTACCATCTAACGCTGTTGACTTAACTGCTACAGATGGATTTTTATTTAAAGCAAATACTTTTGACAGTGTTGCAACGGTGGCTCTTGGAGATACCGTTATGTTAAAACCTCAAGTACGTGCACCATTAGATAACTCATTCGGACAATTGCTTTTGAACAATGCTATACTAGGAAATTTAACTGACAACGCATCATTTCAAAGTCTTTTGAATGGAATATATATTACAACAGAAAACACAACTGGCTTATTATCCGAAGAAGGAAACATTGTTCATTTCAAAATGGGCGAATCAAAAATTACACTTTACTATAAAAATAGTACAACAGATTCTTTGAGTTATGATTTTAGTTTAGGAAGTGTTGCGCGTTTCAATAATTTCAAACACGATTATTCAACCGCACTTATTAATCCACTATTGGATAACCAAATAAATAATCCTACTCCACCAACGCAAAACGCAACCGTTTTTGTGCAAAGTATGGCAGGTGTAAAAACAAAAATTGAATTCCCGCATTTAATGCGCTGGGTTGACAACGGACGAATTGGAGTAAATAAAGCCGAATTACTAATTAGTGTTGATACCAATCTTTTAGATTTATATAAACTCGATACATTTGCTGCTCCTGCTGCATTAATTGTTTTTGGAATAAACGACAATGGAACAGTCTATGTAATTCCAGATGCATTTGAAGGCGCCAACTATTTTGGTGGAACATATAATTCGGGAACTGTCCAATATAAATTTAACATTGCCCGTTACATTCAACAAATTTTGAATGGAGATAGAAATAATAACGGATTATATATTTTAGCATCCAACGGTGCTGCGTTTGCAAACAGAATTGTAATTGGCGGAGCAACGAGTGCTACACGACCAATGAAATTAAATATAACTTATACAAAAATACATTAACAGATGTGTGGAATAGTTGCATATATCGGAAACAAACAAGCATATCCTTTTTTAATTAAAGGATTACAACGACTTGAATACAGAGGTTACGACAGTGCTGGAGTTGCAATGATTGACAATGGCGAACTGAACGTTTATAAATGCAAAGGAAAAGTTGTTGACCTCCATAATTTTATTGGAGAACAAAATAAAAACGGAAACATTGGAATAGGCCACACACGATGGGCAACACACGGTGTTCCAAATGATGTGAATGCACATCCGCATTATTCTGCATCAAAAAATATGGTGATGATTCACAATGGAATCATTGAAAATTATGGTCCATTAAAAGCAGAATTAATAAAACGCGGACATGTTTTTTTAAGCGACACCGATACCGAAGTATTGATTCATTTAATTGAAGACATTCAAGAAAAAGAAAAAGTTCGTTTGGGTGAAGCTGTTCGTATTGCATTAAACCAAGTAGTTGGTGCTTATGCGATTGTTATACTTTCAAAAAGTAATCCAGATGAATTGTTCGCTGCAAAAAAAGGCAGCCCGATGGTTATCGGAATTGGCGACAATGAATTTTACATTGCTTCAGATGCAACACCAATTGTTGAATACACAAAAAATGTTGTTTATTTAGAAGACGAAGAAATTGCTTTTATCGAAAGAGGAAAAGAATTAAAAATTAAAACAATTAAGAACAGAGAGAAGACCCCTTATGTTCAAGAGTTGGAAATGAAATTGGAAGCACTTGAAAAAGGTGGTTACGATCATTTCATGTTGAAAGAAATTTATGAGCAACCTCGCTCCATTAAAGATAGTATGCGCGGAAGATTGAGTTCAGCAGAAGGTGTTGTAAACTTGGGAGGAATTACTGAATACGAACAAAAATTTATCAATGCAAAACGTATTATTATTATAGCCTGCGGAACATCGTGGCACGCTGGATTAGTTGCTGAATATTTATTTGAAGACTTAGCTCGCATTCCCGTTGAGGTGGAATACGCTTCTGAATTCCGTTATAGAAATCCAATTGTTTATGAAGATGATGTAGTAATTGCTATTTCACAATCAGGAGAAACAGCGGATACATTAGCCGCTATTGAATTGGCAAAATCAAAAGGTGCAACCATTATTGGCGTTTGTAATGTTGTTGGTTCAACCATTGCACGTGCTACTCATGCAGGTTCATATACACACGCAGGACCAGAAATTGGTGTTGCATCTACAAAAGCATTTACTGCACAAGTTACAGTGTTAACATTAATGGCATTAAGAATTGCATTTAGAAAAGGAACAATTTCATCTTCTCGTTTTCATACTTTGTTAAGTGAGTTAGAAGCAATTCCCGCAAAAATCGAACGCGTATTAGAAACAAACGATAAAATAAAATACATTGCAGACATTTATAAAAATGTTAGTAACGCATTATACCTTGGTCGCGGATACTCATTCCCAGTTGCTTTAGAAGGCGCATTGAAATTAAAAGAAATTTCCTACATACATGCTGAAGGTTATCCTGCAGCAGAAATGAAACACGGTCCGATTGCATTAATTGATGAAGAGATGCCAGTTTTTGTTATTGCAACAAAAGGAACCTCTTACGAAAAAGTTGTCAGCAACATACAAGAAGTAAAAGCACGTAAAGGAAAAATTATTGCAATTGTAACTGAAGGCGATACACAAGTAAAAGAAATGGCAGATTACTTTATCGAAATTCCGGAGACGGATGAAATTTTAGTCCCATTGGTTTCAGTTGTTCCATTGCAATTACTTTCATATCATATTGCTGTGATGAGAGGATGTAATGTGGATCAACCGAGAAATTTGGCTAAGTCGGTTACGGTGGAGTAGATATTAGATATTAGACGCTTCGAGAACAAAGGATTTAATTATTCGTTAACAGAAACTGTAAAACCTGATTCTATTGCACATCCTTCCATTTTTGATTCGGTGTTTTATGAAAGCGAAATTCTTGCAACAGGGAAAATACAAACAAAACTTATAGATAGTATTAGATTTGAGCGAATGCCAAAATAAAAACTCTATTGTAATGAAAAATCAATTAGCATCCACCAATACATTGCTAACTTTCCAATTGAAACAAAGCAGCTATTAGAATTGTTGCGCATGACTATTCTTCAAGCAGCACCAAATGCAGAAGAAGTAATTAGTTATAATATGCACGCATTCAAATAGAATGGAATATTGGTTTGGTTTGCTGGTTATAAAAATCACATTGGGTTTTATCCATCTTCTGCAACATTTGTTGTTTTCAAAGAGCAATTAAAAAAACATAAAACTTATAAAGGTGCTATTCAATTTACACTGGACAAACCCCGTCCTCTTGCACTTCTTGCTAAAATTGTAAAATATAGGATCAAACAGAATGCGGAAAAGGAAGCTGCTAAAAAAGGCAAAAAAGAAGTGATTTTTAATCAAATTTCCTCCTTTAAATCTCATTAAATTAAGCTTTGTATCCACTCTCCGTAAGCACTTCGAATCCGCTCAGTGTGACAACCGATTGGTCAATCTGAGCAGAAACTGTTGAAAACTATTGCCCTCAAAAATTCCTTTTTCAGATGATTGTTTCATACCTTTATCTAACTTTAGGGGTGTCCTTCTGTACCGATAGCTATAGGGACGAAGAACTGAGAAATACCCTTTGAACCTGATGCAGTTAGTACTGCCGAATGGCGAGGTCATACTCGCCATCGCGAGCTTAGCCTCGCGAGGAAAAAGTAAATGGTCTTCTATCCTCAGCCATTCCTAAAGTAAAATTATTTACGGAATGGAAATTACCATCAACAATCAAGTAAAAAATTTATCGGACACAAATCTGACGGTTCAGCAACTGCTTAATATGGAAATTCCAGACAAGCAAAAAGGAATTGCTATTGCCATAAACAACAATGTTGTTCCACGCACAGAGTGGCAAACAAAAAATATTTTACAAAACGACAACATATTAATCATTAAAGCCACTCAAGGTGGGTAATCAATTAAAATCAACTCTATGAAAAAAGCGGAAGTAACACCAAGCGAAAAAAGTATCACCACGACTCCCTTTCCAAATTCTAAAAAAGTTTTTGTAAAAGGAGAGTTGCACGACATAAATGTTGCTATGCGTGAAATTACACTCGGAGATACAATGTCAAACGGAAAAAGTATTGTTAAAAATCAACCCGTTGTTATATATGACACGAGCGGTTTGTATACAGATGAGAACGCAACCATTGATATTCAAAAAGGACTTCCTCGTTTGCGTGAAGAATGGATTATGAAACGCGGTGATGTTGAACAATTGGACGACATCAGTTCTGACTACGGTCACGAGCGTTTAGCAAAAACAGAAATTGATCATTTACGTTTTCAGCATATTAAAAAACCATTACGTGCGAAAAACGGAGCAAATGTTTCGCAAATGTATTATGCAAAAAAAGGAATCATTACTGCTGAAATGGAATACATTGCTATTCGCGAGAATCAACAAATAGATAAATTAAATTCTGTCGGACATCAACATCCTGGAAATAGTTTTGGTGCAAACATTCCAAAAACACATATCACTCCAGAATTTGTAAGAAACGAAATCGCAATGGGTCGTGCTATTATTCCCAACAATATTAATCACCCAGAAAGCGAACCAATGATTATTGGAAGAAATTTTTTGGTTAAGATAAATGCTAACATTGGAAACAGCGCTGTAACTTCTAGCATTGAAGAAGAGGTAGAAAAAGCAGTATGGGCCTGCCGTTGGGGCGCAGATACAATTATGGATTTATCTACTGGAAAAAATATTCACGAAACGCGCGAGTGGATTATTCGTAATTCTCCTGTTCCAATTGGAACGGTTCCAATTTATCAGGCATTGGAAAAAGTAAATGGAAAAGCAGAAGATTTAACTTGGGAATTATTCCGCGATACATTAATAGAACAAGCAGAACAAGGTGTGGATTATTTTACTATTCATGCTGGAGTATTATTACGTTACGTTCCACTAACAGCAAAAAGAGTAACAGGAATTGTTTCGCGTGGTGGTTCTATCATGGCGAAATGGTGTTTAGCTCATCACAAAGAAAATTTCTTGTATACACACTTTGAAGAGATTTGTGAAATCATGAAAGCATACGATGTTGCCTTTTCATTAGGAGATGGATTACGTCCAGGCTCAATTGCGGATGCAAACGATGCAGCACAGTTTGCAGAATTAGAAACATTAGGAGAACTAACAAAAATTGCATGGAAGCACGATGTTCAAACAATGATTGAAGGTCCGGGCCACGTGCCAATGCATTTGATAAAAATAAATATGGAGAAACAATTGCAAGAATGTCAAGAAGCTCCGTTTTATACACTCGGGCCATTGACGACTGATATCGCTCCGGGTTACGATCACATCACATCCGGAATTGGTGCTGCCATGATTGGTTGGTTCGGTTGCGCCATGTTGTGTTATGTAACTCCAAAAGAACATTTAGGATTACCAAATAAGAAAGATGTTAAAGATGGAGTGATTACTTACAAGATTGCTGCCCATGCGGCTGATTTGGCAAAAGGACATCCGGGAGCTCAAATCCGCGATAATGCATTGAGCAAAGCACGTTTTGAATTTCGTTGGGAAGATCAATTTAATTTATCACTTGATCCTGATACGGCACGAGAATTTCATGATGAAACATTGCCAGCTGAAGGAGCTAAGACTGCGCACTTCTGTTCTATGTGTGGACCACATTTCTGTTCGATGAAAATTACAGAAGATGTTAGAAAATACGCAGAAGAAATCGGAATGACAAATGATGATACTTTAGAAAAAGCAATGGCAGAAAAAGCAAATGAGTTTGTGAATTCAGGTAGTGAAATTTATTCGTAATGAAAATAATAGTTGTTTCAAATCCCGATGCAGTTGAAAACGAAGCAAGTATCATAAATGCTTTGTTTGATGAGGGATTGAAGCTATTTCATTTACGGAAACCTGATTATTCAGAAAACGAATTGATTGGCTTGATAGAAAAAATAAATGCAAAAAATCATTCAAAAATAGTGTTGCATCAACATCATCAATTAGTAGAAAGATTTAAAATAAATCGAATTCACTTTTCTGAATCAGCACGATTAAAATTAAAAGAGGAAGTATTTGTAAACATAAAAACAAAAGGGTTTAGGCTTTCGACTTCGATACATGAATTAAGTGCATTGAATTTATTATCGGACGCATTTACGTATACGTTTTATGGACCAGCGTTTGAAAGCATATCAAAGCCTGGATATAAACCGAAATCAAAAGAAATTATTTTACCGGATAATAGAAAAATAAAAATTGTTGCGATTGGAGGCATCACTCCGAATAGAATTAGCGAACTGGAAAAATTAAATTTTGATGGTGTGGCATTCTTAGGTGCCATTTGGGCAGACAGCAAAAATGCAATTAACATATTTAGAGAATGCAGTCAGAACGTAAATATGTAATGAGTATTGCTGGCTTCGATCCTTCAGGAGGAGCAGGATTACTGGCAGATATTAAAACACTTGAGCAACACAAGATTTATGGCTTGAGTATTAGTACAGCGACTACTTTACAGACTGAAAATAAATTTTATTCAGTAGAATGGGAAAAGACAGAAACTGTTTTAAAAAGTGTAGACGTATTGTTGGATTCATATCCTGTTGAAATTATTAAAATTGGAATTGTGCCATCTTTTGCATACTTGTCGCAATTAGTAAAACATATTAAAAACAAAAGCACTGAAATTAAAATTGTTCTCGACCCAATTATTAAATCCAGTACAGGATTTGACTTTCAGAAAACGATTGATAAAAAAGAATTGGTTGCAGTTTTAAAAAACATCTATTTGATTACGCCTAACATGCAAGAAGCAATGCTATTAACCGATACAGCTAATTCAAAAGAAGCCGCAAAGGAACTTTCGGAGCTTTGCAGTGTATTGTTAAAAGGCGGGCACAATGAATCAGAAATCGGAGTTGATTATTTATATACTAATGGAGATTGTATTGAATTGAAACCAACATTAACAAACTTATCTGCAAAGCATGGTTCGGGATGTGTGCTATCTGCTGCAATTGTTTCTAATCTTGCTTTGGGAAATGATTTGCAAACCGCTTGTATTGAAGCAAAAAAATACGTAGAACAATTTTTAAATAGTAATAAATCATTGTTAGGATTTCACCATGTATAGCAAGTTACAATACATATCACAAGGCGAAACAGCGAATGAACAAATCCGCAACATTCATCAAGCTCTTGATCATGGTTGCGTTTGGATACAACTGCGTTTTAAAAATGCCGATGAAAAGAAGCTGGTAACAGTTACAGAAAAAGCAAAAGCGCTTTGTGAAAATTACACTTCAAAATTTATCATCAATGACAATATTGAATTAAGTAAAAAAATAAATGCTGATGGTGTTCATTTAGGATTAACGGATGAGTCACCCATTATTGCTAGAAACATTTTAGGGAAAGGTAAAATTATTGGAGGAAGCGCAAACACAATTGAGGATGTATTAAAAAGAGTTGAAGAAAAATGCGACTACGTTGGGCTCGGACCATTTAGGTATACAAGTACAAAAAAAAAATTGAGTCCGATTTTAGGAATAGAAGGATATGCAAGCATTATAAATGAATTAAAAAACAGAAATGTTCATACTCCTGTTTACGCTATCGGAGGAATTGTTTTGGACGATATTGATTCATTAATGAGTGCGGGAGTTTTTGGAATTGCTGTTTCAGGAATTATTACACATCACCCAAATAAAAAAATATTAATTGAACAATTAAAAAATCGTTTACATGCAACTACTTAATATCGCAGGAAAAGAATTTAAGTCGCGCTTGTTTTTAGGAACAGGAAAATTCGGCTCCGCAAAGCAAATGGAGATGGCTGTATTGGCATCCGGCTCCGAATTGGTCACTGTCGCTTTAAAACGTGTCGACTTAGAAACCGATACCGACCATTTATTGTCGCACTTACAACATCCACACATTAACTTATTGCCAAACACATCAGGAGCAAGAAATGCAAAAGAAGCAATTTTTGCGGCACAACTTGCACGTGAGGCACTAGAAACAAACTGGTTGAAATTAGAAATTCATCCCGATCCAAAATATTTAATGCCCGATGCAATCGAAACATTAAAAGCGACAGAAGAATTAGCAAAACTTGGATTCATAGTGTTGCCTTATATTCATGCTGATCCTGTTTTATGCAAACGATTGGAAGATGCAGGAACGGCAGCAGTAATGCCTTTGGGTTCACCAATAGGAACTAACAAAGGATTAAAAACAATCGATTTTTTAGAAATCATTATCGAACAAAGCAATGTTCCAGTTATTGTTGATGCTGGAATTGGGAGTCCGTCCGATGCCGCAAAAGCAATGGAACTTGGTGCAGATGCTGTTTTGGTAAACACAGCAATTGCAGTTGCAGGAAATCCAACTTCAATGGCTGCTGCTTTTAAAATGGCTGTGGAAGCAGGAAGAATGGCTTACGAATCAACACTGGCAAAACAATTAAATCATGCAATGGCTTCAAGTCCATTAACTTCTTTTTTGAATGAATAGTTTTAAAAACATATTTGATACTTATAAGTGGGAAGACATAAAATCCTCCATCTATTCTAAAACGTCTAAAGATGTAGAAAAAGCTATTGCTTCAAATAAAAGAAATCTTGAAGACTTTAAAGCATTAATTTCTCCTGCTGCTGTTCCCTATGTCGAACAAATGGCTCAGCTTAGTAATGCACTTACTCAAAAGCGTTTCGGAAAAACCATTCAGATGTATGCTCCGATGTATTTGAGTAACGAGTGCAATAATATTTGTACATATTGTGGTTTCAGTTTCGACAATAAAATAAAACGCAAAACACTTACGGACTCGGAAATATTAAAAGAAGTTGAAGTAATTAAAAACAATGGATTCAATCATATCCTTTTAGTCACTGGTGAAGCCAATCAAACGGTACATGTTGATTATTTTAAAAAAGCCATTGAATTGATTAAATCACAATTTGCTAATATTTCTATTGAAGTTCAACCACTAGAAACAGATGACTATAAAACATTGCACAATGCTGGCGTTTATTCTGTTTTAGTGTATCAAGAAACTTATCATCAAGAAGTTTATAAAACTTATCATCCTAAAGGGAAAAAATCTAATTTCTACTACAGGATGGAGACGCCCGATAGAATAGGAATTGCAGGCATTCACAAAATTGGATTGGGAGTTTTGTTAGGATTGGAAGATTGGCGCACAGATTCATTTTTTAACACTTTGCATTTAGATTATCTACAGAAAAAGTACTGGCAGACAAAATTTTCAGTTTCATTTCCACGTATGCGTCCGGCTGAAGGAATTATCGAACCAAACGTAATTGTAAGCGATAAAGACTTAGTTCAACTCATTTGTGCGTACCGTTTATTTAACGAAGATGTAGAACTTTCTATTTCTACACGCGAATCAGAAAAATTCAGAAACAATATTATTCCATTAGGAGTAACGAGTATGAGTGCAGGATCAAAAACAAATCCAGGTGGTTATGCTGTTGAACCAAATTCATTGGAGCAATTCGAGATCAGTGATGAAAGAAGTGCGCAGGAGATTTCAAAATTAATAAGTGAAAGTGGATACGAACCCGTTTGGAAAGACTGGGATAAAACTTTAGCATAATCGTGAGTAAATTTACCAAAGAAGAATTGATTCGTTACAATAGGCAAATGATTGTGCCTGAAGTTGGCTTGAAAGGACAAGAGAAAATTTCATCTGCAAAGGTATTGGTAATTGGTGCAGGAGGATTAGGTTGTCCCGCCCTACTCTACTTATCTGCAGCAGGAATTGGAACAATCGGAATTATTGATTTCGATAAAGTTGAATTGCACAATTTACATAGACAAATTTTATATTCCACTGAAGATGTCGGAAAATTAAAAGCAAATACTGCTGCGAAAAAATTAAAAAAACAAAATCCACATACAAACATTCTTGTATTTGACGAAATGCTTTCTGAAACAAATGCAGAAAGAATAATTTCTCAATTTGATATTATGGTGGATGGTTCAGATAACTTCTTAACTCGCTATTTAGTAAATGATACTTGTGTAAAATTAAATCTTCCATTAGTGTATGGAAGCATTTTAAAATTCGAAGGACAAGTTGCAGTGTTTAATTACAAAAGAGGAAAAAATTTAAGAGACTTATTCCCAGAACCACCAAATGCAGAAGATGTCCCGAATTGCGATGAGAATGGTGTGTTGGGGACTTTGCCAGGAATTATCGCAACAATGATAGCACAAGAAACTTTAAAATTAATTTTAGGGATGGAGGTTCTTCAGAATCAACTTTTGATTTTTGATACTAAGGGGTGGTCGCTCACGAAATTGGCTTACTAGGTTTTTGCTCGCAGATTTCGCAGATTTTCGCAGATAAAAAATAAATTTAAAATTTTTAGATTATTCGTTTATACTTGGCTAGTTCGGGTAAAATATTCTAGTATTGCATTCTTAAAATTTTATTTATGAGTGAGAATGATATTAGTTATGTTTTAAGAGGTTGCATTTTTAAAGTATACAATTCCTTGGGGCCTGGATTACTAGAGTCGGTTTACGAAGCAGCATTAAAACATGAATTAATAAAAAGCGAATTGAAAGTAGAAGCACAAGTTTCAATACCTGTAATTTATGATAATGTAGCTCTGGAATTAGGCTTCCGGTTAGATTTGTTGGTGAATGACAAAGTAATAGTTGAAATAAAATCTGTTGAATTACTAGCACCCGTTCACCACAAACAATTATTAACGTATCTAAAACTAACAGATAGAAAATTAGGGATATTAGTAAACTTCAACACCGACAATATCACAGATGGTATAACGAGAATTGTAAATGATCTCTAAAAATAAATAGTAAACAAAAAATACACAGAAAAATCTGCGAAAATCCGCGGAATCTGCGAGCAACCTTTTTAGTGGGAACTTTCTTGCTTAACCGCCACTGGAGGCTCCATTACATGCTTACATTTTTTACATGTACGTAAATCTTCGCTTCCATAAAACTGTTTAAATGTTTCTTGAAACTGGGTCATGATATTTGTAAGCTTGAATTTTTTCTCAAACAAAGCAGCATTGCATTTTTCACAAAACCACATCAAGCCATCTTCTTCCCCTTCTCTGCGTTTACGCTCCATTACTAAACCAATTGTATTTACACCACGTACGGGATTATGCGGAACACGTGGAGGTAATAAAAAAATATCGCCTTCTTTAATTGGAACATCTACTGCTTTTCCATCTTCTTGAATTTTTACAAGAATATCTCCTTCCAACTGATAAAAGAACTCTTCACTTTCGTTGAAGTGATAATCTTTTCTTGCGTTCGGACCACCAACTACCATTACAATAAATTCGGTGTCTTCGTAAACAACTTTATTTCCAACTGGTGGTTTTAAAAGATGGCGATTATCGTCAATCCATTTTTTGAAATTAAAGGGGCGTGTGATCATGATATTAGTATTTAAAATTTAACAGTTAGCTGAACAACATATACTCTCGGAGGCTGAAGATCCATTGGTCTTCCCATTACCTCTCGATTAAACATATTATTTACAATAAAAGATATTTTTGCAGTTTTATGAACTTGATAGGATACACGATAATCAAAAATATAATCACCTTGATTGTGTGCTGCACGATATTCTTTCATTCCTGGAAATGCTACAACAAAAAATGCATCTACGTTTTCCATAAAACTATTTGCTCTTAAACTAAGTCCTGTACTGATTTTTTTATATCCCAATTCAATATCACCTTTTCCTGTGTGCTTATATCGGTACTTCAATAAATTATTTTTTGATGTATTAAAAACAGTATCTCGTTTTACATCAAAATCAGTTTGAATTGGATCAATGTAAGTATAGCCCAACAACATGGTTACATCAATTGGTCCCACTTTTCCTGCTCCTAAAATAGAACAGTCAATTCCTTTAATTCTAGTGTTTCCAATATTTTGCGACTGAAATCCAAACCCTTGTGTGTTGAATGGATCATTTTGATTTTCATATTTTCCAAAAGAGAATTCCATCATGTTGTGATACTCTGTCCAAAAAGCCGCCACATCAATATATCCCTTCCAATCACCAACTCTAACTCCTTGTTTAATTCCAATCTCACTGCTCCAGCCACTTTCTGGGCTCAAGCTATCATTTGGATAAATATCCAATCCGCTTGCGCTTGTTTTAATGTATTTCTCAGCCACAGAAGGAAATCTAAATCCTTGTCCGAAAGATGCTCTTACATAAGTTGCTTTAAACAAATGGTAATTTGCTCCTGCACGAAAAACTGGTTTTACTTTTGAGTTTTTTGCAATTGGTTTAGAAGTGTCCATCAATAAATAAACATCTTCCTTTGTCTCAACTGAATCGGTTTTAAAATATTCGCCTCGAGCACCAAATGAAAGATTTAACTTTTTCCATTTTTTATCTACCTGTAAAAACAAAGAAGTGTTGGTACTAAAATGCGTGCCGTAAAGCGGACCCGAATGCACTTCGTTGTAATTGTAAACTCCACCAACTGTATATGTCAACCCATTATCATAGCGTTTTTGAAATTGATATTCAGTATAATAAACATCGGCAGTCGATTCTTGATTGGTATTATTTAAATTGGTAGTTCTAAAAAAACGGCCTCTTAAAGTATGACGAGAATTGTGCTTTGTAAAATAACTAATGAAGGGATCAATATTAGTACGATATGTGGTATAGTGACTCAAATCGCCACCTGCTGGCTTATATGCACCAGAATCCGCATCCATCCATGTTAAAAATAATCCCCCTTTTGTGCTCATCGTATTTGCATTTACTCCAACCTGCAATCCTTGCAATTTCCCTTTGAAACGATAACGTAAATTTGTATTAACTCGATAACGTTGTTCTGTTTCTAAATAACGATATCCTTCATCATTGTATAAATTTCCACCAATCACAATATCAAGTTGTTTTATTTTTTGTGCGTGATAAAAATTGATTCCACTATATGTTGGATTCCCGTCCTGCCACCAAATCATTTCTTTGCGTCTTGGATTATCATAATATCCACTATAAAAATGAATTTTCGTTTCAGGCTCATTTTTTGCATACCCCGTTCTAAAATTTATAACACCATTCATAGCTGACGAACCAAACAATGCTGATGATGCACCTTTGATAACTTCTATCTGTTCACAGTTTTCCACAGGAAGAAAAGTCCATTTCACATCGCCTGCATCTGCCGTAAGCATTGGCATTTCGTCAACCATCACCAACACACGACTTCCCGCTCCGTAACTAAACCCTGCGCCACCTCTTATGTTTGCTTGCCCATCAATCACATTTACTCCGGGCACTTGGTCAACTGCTGTTTCAATTGATTGAATACTTTTATTTTCAATTAAGGAAGGTTTTAATACTTCCATCGAAACTGTTACTTCACTTAAATTTTGTTCGAATTTTCCTGCTGATACAACAACAATTCCCAGCTGTTTTGAATCGCCTACCAACACAATATCATTGGAAAGAGTATCATTTGCTTTTATGTCAATCATCATCAACAAACTTTTGAATTCCAAGGATTTGAATTCTACCTTGTGCTTTCCTTCAGAAATCTTGAAAAAATAATTTCCATTGATGTCGGTAACCGTTCCTGTTGTATCATCTATAACTACATTGGCGCCAACTAATGTTTCCTGGGTTTTAGAATCGGCAATTTTTCCTTTTATGTAGGCATCTTGCCCAAATAATGACACAGAAATGTGAATAAAAAAAAGCGGAGTAAGTATTTTTTTCATTTTTATATCGTTCTTTCTAAATGCTAAATTTTGTAGCAAATGCCATCAAATTACATCTTAAAATATATTCAGCAATATAATTTAATAGATTTGCATAATAGTATAGCGCAATATACAAATTATAAATTATGGACGAAAATTTGAAATATAAAATTGCTATTAGCCTCATTCCCAATATCGGAGACATGAGAGCAAAGAGCCTTATTTCTCATTGTGGGAGCGCAGAAGCGGTTTTTTCGGAAAAGAAAGCAGCCCTTGAAAAAATCCCAGGAATTGGAGAATCAAATGCAAACGCTGTATTAACTCAAAAAGTATTTAATCGTGTAGATGAAGAAATAAAATTCATAGAAAAAAATAAAATTACTCCTCTTTTTTATCTGGATAAAGAATATCCAAAACGTTTAACACATTGTGAAGACAGTCCAGTTATGCTTTACTTTAAAGGAAAAGTAAATTTGAATTCCGAAAAAGTAATTAGTATTGTTGGAACAAGAGAAGCAACCGATTATGGAAAACAATTGTGTGAAAAACTAATAGCTGATATAGCACATTACAATCCAATTATTGTAAGCGGTTTAGCATATGGAATTGATGTTTGTGCGCATAAGGCTGCGATGGATAATAATCTTTCCACTGTTTGCGGATTAGGACATGGTTTGGATAAAATTTATCCTGCTATTCATAAATCAATTGCAGAAAAAATGTTAGAGAACGGTGGTTGGCTGAGTGATTTTACAAGTGGTGTGGCTCCCGACAGAGAAAACTTTCCTAGAAGAAATAGAATTGTTGCCGGGATGTCTGATGCAACAATAGTAGTAGAATCCAAAGCTGGTGGCGGTTCATTAATTACTGCGGATATTGCTAATAGTTATAACAGAGACGTGTTTGCTTTTCCTGGTCGTGTGAATGATGAGTGTTCCTTAGGTTGCAATAATTTGATTAAACAAAACAAAGCCGCACTTATTCAATCCGCTGCCGATTTAATTTATATTCTTGGTTGGGAACAAAAAGCAAAAAATGCGCCTATCCAAAAACAGTTGTTTATCGAATTAAAACCTGATGAAGAAATTTTGGTAAATCTATTGAAAGAAAAAGAGAATGTGTGTGTAGATGATATTTGTTTATTTGCTAAAATGCCAATGAGTAAAGTTTCTTCGATATTACTTACACTAGAATTTTCTGGAATTGTGAAATCCTTGCCCGGAAAGAGGTATAGCTTGAATTAAGAATTCGTTTTACCATAAACATATGAATCAATCCCCCTAGCCCCCTTCTCCAAGGGGGAATAAAAAACTCCCGCTTCTTTCGAAACAGGAGTCGAATTTTTCAATTTGGAATTTGGAATCTGAAAATTATTTAGTCTACTGACTTCAATTGTTTATCAATTTCTCCAACCACTTTTTTCTGTGCTTCTATCTCTGATTTTTTCTTTTCTTGTTCAGATTTATTTTTTACAATATCATCTTCTGCTTTTTGGATTTTCTTTTTGTAGTCTTCAATATCTCCGACCAAATTTTTATTGTCTTTCTCTAAAGACTTTTGTTCGTCTTCAAAATTAGATTGAATTTTTTGCGCATCTTTTAATTTTTCTTCAATCGCGTCTTTAGTTGCTTTAACAGCGAATTCTTTTACAATTTTTTCTGCTTCGTTGTATTGATTTTTGTGGTCTCCTGAATTTAAAAATGCACCTCCCAAATCAAATGCAACAACGAAGGTAATTTCAGGGTCTCCTTTTTTACCTTGTGCTTTTCCATAAATATCAATGGTGTTATTTCCAAATTCTTTAATGGTAGCATGGTCGACAAAAATAGCGCCCTCTTTTGAAGAACGTTTTCCATCATATTTTTTCATGAAGGAACGGAAAGCATCTTCTGCATCAGAAGGATTGATTCCATATAAAGTAACAGTAAGCGCATTGTGACTGCCGCCACCAATGTTTTCGTTAGATTGTTTTACTTTGATTTTTTGTGCTGAGGCTGATAATGCAAGTGTAAATGCAAAAGCCAATATAAGTATCTTCTTCATATCTTATCGTTTTTCGATTTGAATCTACAAGATACAATAATCCTTCCAAAATAAAAATTTATTGGAGAAAATTATTTGTCATCGTCATCAATGTCGGTTACACCGCCAGAAACAATGAATTTCATTACCTCATGAGAGGATGCATCAACATAGGTAATGTGGTCTACCGGGACAATTAAAAGGTTCCCTGAAAATGAATACGATAATGGTACATAAACAGCCATTGTGCCTTTTGAAATTTTTAGTTCGCTCAAATCTTCTTGTGTAATAAAGCCTAATTGTTGAATATTATTCTCCTTATTAATGGTAACCAGCACCGGTTTGTTGAATCGTTTTTTGCTTCCGACAAATGCTGATAAAAAATCTTTGATAGATGAATAAACTGTTTTCACAACAGGAGTATGTTCCATAGCATGATCGAACATTACAAATAATGGTCGCAAAATAATGGAGGACCCTAACAAGCCCATTAAAAAAATAAGGCCTAATGTTATTGCAATAACAATAAATGGATCTACAATCGGACTAACAATTGTTCCAAACATTAGAACAAAAGAACCTATAACAGAAATAATTTTATAAATCACATATCCTGTAATCGCAACAGGAACTGTGATGATTAGTCCTTGAACGAAATAAATTACAATCTTTTTCATTTGAATGATTAAATGGTTCAGCAAAAGTACTTAATAAATAAGCTATTCGATTATTTCATCGAAGCTAATTTTTTCTGTTGGATTTTTGGTAGTCTAGCAACGACAAGATTATAGGAATCTGTAATCCACTCTTTCAATTGTTTGTTGCTTACGGAGCCATCGGAAACAATGGTGTTCCAATGTTTTTTATTCATATGGAAACCAGGTAAAACGCAAGGATATTGTTCTCTAACTTCAATTGCTTTTTCGGGATCACACTTAACATTGAATTGTACAGGACTTTCATCTAAGCCCGCAAGGACAAATGCTTTGCCCGTTACTTTAAAAACCAATGTATCTGGACCAAAAGGCAATGTTTCTTCAACACCTTTCTTAGAAATACAATAATCTCGGAGTTCTTCTATGTTCATGTTAGTAGTTCAAAGGAAGCACTTTTGAATCTTTCACTTTCGAAAGAATCATCATGGTTTGCATTTGTCCGATTTCCTCCATTTTGCTCAAGCGAGTACTAATCAGCATTTCAAAATCACGAATATCTTTTAGCATTACAATTAAAATATAATCGGCACTTCCGGTTACCTGATAACATTCCATTATCTCGGGAATTTTATTGATTTCCTTTTTAAAATTCGCAATAGCATTTTCAATTTGTCGCGTAAGAGTAATCTGTATAATCGCTTTTATCCCAACACCTAAAGCTTCTTCATTTACTTCTGCATAATAACCTTTGATGAGTTTCGCATTCTCCAATTTTTTCACTCGCTCCAAAGTTGGTGCAGGTGACAACCCAATTTCCCCGGACAATTGCAAATTGGTAATCTTTGCATTTTCCTGCAGAATTTTTAAGATTTTGAAATCTATTTTATCGAGATTATGGCTCATAGAATGTGTTATTTCCTCAAAGTTAAAAAAATAAAAAAGAACCTATAATTTTTGCTACTTTTGGAACTCTTATCAGTTGAAACATGAAAAATAAAATTCAAGATTTAGAAAAGAAGATAGCTGAAGCACAATTAGGCGGTGGCACAAAACGTATAGAATCTCAACATAAAAAAGGGAAGTTAACGGCTCGTGAACGACTTCATTTTTTGATAGACGAAGGGACTTTCGAAGAGATTGGAATGCTGGTAACGCACCGTTCTAAAGAGTTTGGTTTGGAGCGCGAAAAATATTTAGGAGATGGTGTGGTAACTGGTTACGGGAAAATCAATGGAAGATTAACTTATGTTTTTTCTCAGGATTTCACTGTGTTTGGTGGCTCTTTATCCGAAACACATGCAGAAAAAATTTGCAAAATCATGGACTTGGCGATGCAAAATGGAGCACCTGTAATTGGTCTGAACGATAGCGGTGGTGCGCGTATTCAGGAAGGCGTAGTTTCATTGGGCGGCTATGCCGATATATTTTATAGAAATACAATGGCCTCAGGTGTTGTTCCGCAACTTTCTGCAATCATGGGGCCATGCGCTGGTGGAGCAGTTTATTCTCCGGCCATTACCGATTTTATTATGATGGTAGAAAATACTTCTTACATGTTTGTAACAGGTCCGAACGTTGTAAAAACAGTAACACACGAAGAAGTAACATCTGAAGAATTAGGCGGAGCATCCACACATTCAACAAAATCGGGAGTAACACATTTTTCTTGCGCCAATGAAATTGAGTGCATCAACAATATCAAAGCATTGTTGAGTTATATGCCACAAAATTGCGAAGACGATGCACCAAGCGTTGCTTACGAAAGCAATGGAAACGAAAAACGTCCAGACTTAAATAACATCATCCCAGAAAATCCGAATCAGCCTTATGATATGCGCGATGTGATTAATGGCGTAATTGATACAGACACCTTTTTAGAAGTTCATAAAAATTTTGCAGAAAACATTGTTGTTGGTTTTGCAAGATTAGGAGGAAAAAGTATTGGAATTGTTGCGAACCAACCTGCTTTTTTAGCAGGAGTATTAGACATCAACTCATCCACCAAAGCAGCACGTTTTGTGCGTTTCTGCGATAGTTTTAATATTCCATTATTGGTGTTTGAAGATGTTCCAGGATTCTTACCGGGGACAGATCAGGAATGGCATGGCATTATAACTAACGGAGCGAAATTGTTGTATGCATTCTGTGAAGCAACTGTTCCGCGTGTTACTGTTATTACAAGAAAAGCATACGGTGGTGCATATGATGTAATGAATAGCAAACATATTGGTGCAGATATGAATTATGCTTGGCCATCAGCAGAAATTGCTGTAATGGGTGCAAAAGGTGCAGTTGAAATTATTTTCAAAGGGGCAGCAGATTTAAAAAAGAAAGAAGAAGATTACATCGAACACTTTGCAAACCCATACCGTGCAGCAGAAAGAGGTTATGTGGATGAAGTAATCAAACCAGAAGATACTAGAGAAAAATTAATTAAAGCATTTGATATGCTAAAGAATAAAGTAGCTAAGTTGCCTAAGAAGAAGCATGGGAATATTCCCCTTTAAGACCTCACCCTAAATCCCTCTCCTTGTTCAAGGAGAGGGATTTTTTGATACTGCTGCGACATTACATTATTTTCCAAATGAAACTTATATCTAACTAATCAAATTTATTCTTGCACTCTCCCCTCTCCTTTTTCAAGGAGAAGGACCATGGATGAGGTTATCAGATGAACGTTCACAATAAAAGATCTTTGCTTGACATAAGAAGAGCTCTCCGTGCTAATTGTACTCCTGCTGAAGAAATCTTGTGGGAAGAAATTCGCAACAGAAAATTAAACGGATTAAAATTTAAAAGACAACACAGTATTGGCAATTATATTGTTGATTTTTATTGTGCTTCTAAAAGATTAATAGTCGAATGCGATGGTGAAGTTCATTTTACAGAAGATCAAAAAGAAAAAGATAAGCATAGAGACCAAAACTTAACTGAGATGAATTTTAGAATCATTAGAATTACCAACTCACAAGTATTAAATGAAATAGAACAAGTTAAAAAAATACTTCTATCATAATTACGTAGCCTCTACTTGAACAAGGAGAGGGGCTGGTGGGGAGGTCTTACCCCTATCACGGCCATCATTCTACCAGTAACACCTTTTTCTTTCCGATGAGAGAAAAAGGTGTTATTGTTTTCTACCGTACAATAATCAGAAATTTCAATATTGTTTTCCAATACTCCAAAATCAAGTAATTGTTTTTGATTTGCTTTTTTCAGATTCACAAACCATTTTTGTTTTTGTTCATCAAAACATTTTAAGGATGAATCAAAATTCAGTGCCACCTCATCGCCCACTTCAAAATTTTCGTAAGAGATACATGCTCCGATAAATGCTTTGCAATCTTTTCCTTCCGTTCCGTAATTTTCTTTCATTAATTGCAATGCATTGGAAACAATTTTTCCCACCGTTCCTCGCCATCCCGCATGAATGGCTGCCACCGCATTGTTTTTTTCATCATGAATTAATATGGGTGTACAATCGGCAATGGAAACCGCTAAGAATACATTTGGTTTGTTGGTAATTTGTGCATCGTACTTTTCGTTCGTTACTGGCTCGTTTACAATTAATACATCATTACCATGCACTTGATGACATCGGGATACTTGCTTCAACTCAATTCCAAGTTTTCCAAAAAAGAGTTCTCTATTTTTCCATACATTTTGTTCCTTATCGTTTACCGACAAACCTAAATTCATCGAATAAAAAGGCTCAGCGCTAACGCCGCCCAAACGAGTACTTTGTGCTGCAATTACTTTATAAGAATCAAATATTTTGGGTTGAAGGATCATGTTGCAAAGATAAGAGAAAGAGCCCACATCTACACTCTCTCATCCCCCTGCCCCCTTCTAAGGGGGACTTGCTCCGAAATAAAATATTCCTAAGTGTCCTTAGTGACTTAGTGGTGAATTTTTTTCGTTTCTTTGCAGAAATAATTATCAAATGAATATTTTAATTTTAGGATCAGGTGGGCGCGAACATGCATTTGCATGGAAACTATCTCAAAGTAAAAAATTAGGAAAACTATATATTGCACCAGGGAATGCTGGAACATCTGCTGTTGGAACTAACATTGAAATTTCTGTAACAGATTTTGAAGGAATCAAAAAATTTGTTTTGGAAAATGCCATTAATATGGTTGTTGTTGGTCCAGAAGATCCATTGGTAAAAGGTATTTACGATTACTTTCAAGCAGATGCTCAACTAAAAAACATTTCAGTAATCGGTCCACAAAAAGCTGGAGCTGAATTAGAAGGCAGTAAAGATTATTCAAAAAAATTCATGATTCGTCACGGCATTCCTACTGCACGACATGAAACATTTACAAAAGAAACTTTATCGGAAGGATTAAAATTTTTAGAGACATTAGAGCCGCCATATGTTTTGAAAGCAGATGGATTAGCTGCAGGCAAAGGCGTTGTGATTCCACTTACTTTAGAAGATGCAAAAAAAGAATTAACCGAAATGCTTGCCAATGCAAAATTCGGTGTTGCATCTGCAAAAGTTGTCATAGAAGAATTTTTAAAAGGAATTGAGCTTTCTGTTTTTGTTTTAACAGATGGGAATTCGTACAAAATATTACCAGCAGCAAAAGATTACAAACGAATTGGTGAAGGCGATAAAGGATTGAACACAGGCGGAATGGGCGCTATCTCTCCTGTGCCCTTTGCGGATGATGCATTCATCAAAAAAGTAGAAGAGTTAGTAATCATTCCAACTATTAATGGATTAAAAAAAGAAGGAATTGTTTACAAAGGATTTATTTTTATTGGTTTAATGAATGATAATGGAAATCCGAAAGTGATTGAGTACAATGTGAGAATGGGCGATCCGGAAACAGAATCAGTAATCCCAAGAATAAAATCTGATTTATTGGATTTATTTGAAGGCGTTGCAAATGGAAATTTAAATGAAAAAACATTTGAAGTAGATGAACGATTTGCCACAACCGTTATGATGGTTGCAGGCGGTTATCCAGAAGAATATGATAAAGGAGATGTAATGACAGGATTTGAATTGGTTGAAGGAAGTATGGCGTTTCATGCAGGGACAAAACAAAATGGGAACAATGTTGTTACAAACGGAGGACGAGTAATTGCAATTACTTCTTTCGGAAATACAATGGAAGAAGCACTAAAAAAATCTTTCACTAATGCAGAGCGTATTCAATACAAAGGGAAATATTATAGGAAAGATATTGGAAAAGATTTAGAAGTGTATTATAAGTAATTTTTCAAACAAAAAACCTAGACATTTATCGTCTGGGTTTTTTATATTATTTTTTTTCTTACTTAGTCGTGTGGCAATCATTACATTTCTTTTTTTCATCAACTGCATTTAAAAAATCATCTAAATCTGCTTGGTTGTAATGAGTAAATTTATAATAATCTGCTTCATCTGTTTGAACGATTGGAGGCGCTGTATTGGTCATATCCGCTTTTTTACAACCAACATAGGTTATTAAAAAACAAACAAAAACACTTATCGCAATTTTATTCTTCATTTTTCTTTTTCTTAAATAAAGGGGATGCTTTTGTTATTTTAAACGGTAATTTCTAAAACAATGTTGCACAAACACACTATATCTAGCACTAATTTATACCATTCTTGTCTCTTTTCCTCTAAATAACAGTGTTTAAACAAAAAAACATCCCCAATCCGATGTTTCGGGTTGGGGATGTTTTCAATAAATTTATTTCTTACTTAATAGTACCTTTTTCTTTTGCTTCCTTATTAAAGTTTGCTTGCATACGCAACCAAAGCCCTATTAAGCCTGCAATAATAATCCAAAACATTAAGTTTGGTCCGTTTCCTAAACCTTCCATGAACGAAAATGTCCATTGAAAAAATTTACCAGTTCCGTTAAAAATGTCTGTCCAAGTCATAATCGTGTTTATTGTTTTATTGTCCTCAAATGTACAAATTTTATTCAAAATCAATAATTTTTTAAGCTAATTTTAGCAACCGATAGCAACTGAAAACATGTTTATACGATTTTTCAAATCCAACAATGCTTCTGCATTGCTCTTTTTACCTGTAATTGCTATTGTAATATGGGTGTATGGCTTTATTCATCCAATTATTCTACCTGTAAAACACTCAATGCCATTGTATGAATTGTTGGCAGGAATTTTTGTAAATATTCCCTGGTTATCAACATTGATAGGACTTCTGCTTGTTATAGGCGAAGCTTTTTTGCTCAATTTTATTGTAAACGAGAACGAAGTTTTAGAGAAACAGAACTATCTCCCAGCACTTTTTTATATCGTTTTTATGAGTAACAACAACGCAATGCTAACCTTGCATCCATTGTTGTTTGGGAATTTATTTATTTTGCTTGCATTTCATAAACTTTTGAGCTCCTACCGAAAAGACAACGCTTTTTCTCAGGCTTTTGATGCGGGACTTCTCATTTCTATTTCTACTCTTTTTTACTTTCCTTTTGTTGTTTTCCTACCATTACTTGGTTTAGCCTTGATTATTATTCGGCCTTTTAACTGGAGAGAATGGATTATTTCCTTTTTCGGAGCAGTAATTCCTTACCTCTTTGTTATTACGTTTTACTTTTGGAACGATCGTTTGGATTATCTTTTTTACGACAAAATGTTTTATCAATTTATAAGAGAAAAGCCTATTGTTGATTTTCCAATGACATTCTATTTTATGCTAGGAATAGGATGGATGGTGATTTTGTTTTCGATTTTTAAAATTATTTTGGGCGTGGGAATTGGCTCTCAGCGTACAAAGAAATCGATTGTCATATTGGTTTGGACTTTGTTTTTTTCAGCGCTTTCAATTCTACTTGCTCCAGAAATCTCAACTAAGTATTTCTCAGCATTGGCAATCCCTTCAGCGGTATTTTGCGCTAACTACTTTTCTCATATTAAAAAAGGATGGTGGGCTGAGTTTTTATTCATTTTGCTTCTTTCCTCGCTATTTGTTAATTTGTTTGCCTAGATTTTTTTAACAATCTATCAAGAAGGAATATTTGCCCTTGTTTTATTTTTAACTTTACACCTCTTCCGATAACATATCGGGATTAATCGCTAAAAAAATATAGTATGAGCAAATTTGGAGTTGTTATTTTCCCAGGGTCGAACTGCGATCAGGACATGATATATGTTTTAAGAGACATAATGGGGCAAGAGGTTGTTGAGCTGTGGCATAAAGATACAGACTTGAAAGGATGCGATTTTATAGTGCTTCCAGGAGGTTTTTCTTATGGCGATTATTTGCGCTCTGGTGCAATTGCTCGTTTTTCACCTATCATGGAAAAAGTAATTGAGTTTGCAAACAAAGGAGGATATGTGCTTGGAGTGTGTAACGGATTTCAAATATTATGTGAAGCTGGATTAGTCCCAGGAGCCTTGCTACACAATAACGAACGCAAGTTTATCTGTAAAAATGTATTTATCAAAGCTGAAAACAATTCAACATTGATTACCTCTGAAGTTCCTGCTGGCAAAGCACTTAAAATTCCTATCGCTCATGGCGAAGGAAAATATTATGCTGATGCAGAAACCATGAAAGAACTAAATGCAAACGGACAAATTATTTTCCGCTATTGCGATGAAAATGGAAATGTTACAGATGCTGCCAACCCAAATGGCGCATTAGAAAACATTGCAGGTGTTTGTAATGCCGGTAAAAATGTATTTGGAATGATGCCTCACCCCGAAAGAGCAACGGATGGAGAATTAAGCAATATTGATGCTCGCTGGATCTTCGATTCTTTGCTTAGTATGGTTAAAAACTAATATTTCACTTATTTATTTTAGTCGATTTTACGCATTTTTTAGTGGATTTTGATGCTTTTTAATCAAATTTGATTGATATTTGGCTATTTTTTGATGATTTTCCCTCTTTTTACGTTTTGAACAATTTAATGAACAATTTGTGTTCTCCCTGTTCATATTTTAACCTTCTTTTTACCTTTTTAAAGACTTAACTTTATACTGGTTATTAAAGCACTTATTAATTAAACGATTTAAAATTTTTCTGCCATGAGTTTTTTGAACGAAGCTACTCCAAACGTAACAGTGAAGAAAAAAAACATTTCTACATTAATTGAATATTGCATTGAAAACAAGATTGACATTACTATTAAGTCAAAATCAAACGATGATTTTGATATTGAGTTCATCATTACAAATACTTCAAAAGCAATTGCTTTAGGTATGTGTTTAAAAGAACTTAAACTAGAGTTAAACGGACTAAGCATTACATCCATTGCTAGTATCAAAGCGAACAAAAAGGTGTTATCTGCTAAAGAAACTGGATTAACTATCGGGAATGGTATTGTTGCTGAAGGCGAAACAGAAATGGCCTTTGAAGATGCATTAAAATTCGATTTGGGTTCTTCGAACTAGGAGCTGTAATTAAAATTTTTAAATGGAAATGTCCCTTCGGAAACGGAGGGACATTTTTGTTTCACAACTATTTCTCGTAAAAATGCATCTCTCTCATGTATTCCCAAACATCTGCAGGAACAAAGTAACGAACATCTTTTTTTTCTTTCACAGCATTTCTAATGGCTGTTGAGGAAAGCTCCATTAATGGAGCGTTTATCATTTTTACGTTTTCATTTTTTTGCAATTCGTTTTCTTTGGAATTCGGACGGGGATATACATACAAGTTGTAGTTTTTTAAAATCTCCTCATAGTTCTTCCATTTATGAAACCCTTCCAGGTTATCGCTTCCCATGATCAATGCGAAATCGTAGTTGGGATGTTTCTCTTTTAAATAAGCAAGCGTATTTACTGTAAAAGAAGGCTGAGGCAATTTAAATTCTATATTACTTGCCTTCATTTTATTGTTGTCGCCAATAGCAAGAGTTACCATTTCTAAACGTTGACGTTCATGGAGCAACGAGTTTTTTTCTTTCAAAGGATTGTGTGGTGAAACAACAAACCAAATGCGATCTAAATCGGAATAAGCGAGCATATGATTGGCTATAACCATATGTCCAACATGGATAGGATTAAACGAACCGAAGAATAAACCGACTTTCATCAAACACCAACGAATTACTAATTGTTACGAACCCGCTTGCGGATCACGAGTTCTTTAATTTCTTTTTAATTATACGAGCTAAATATACGAATTACTAATCTTTGTGAGAACAATAGTTAATAGCTATACGAAATCAATTCCCCTCTCGAGAGGGGCTAGGGGTGTGTTTTTCTATTGTAAGACAAACTTCTCATCATTTCAACCACATAAAAATATTGGGGTTGTTTTCATATTTTTCAATGTCTTTACTGAAAGTTATTACAAAAAAATCAATCAGGGGTAGAACACCAAAACAACCTCCAAATGTTGCTACGTATACAACAGGCACCCAAGGTTTAGTTCCTAGCATCACCCTGTGTGCCCCCATGAATCCCAATGGAAATGGGAAAGCAAAAAAGGCAGAAATAATTTTCTTTTTATTTTTTTCTTTTTTCGAATCTGCCTTTTTGTAAATTGAATCAGCAAAGCCGCTGTCTAGAATCAAAAAAAGCGTATCTCCAATTTCTATTGAAATCGTTTCAGAAAAATCGCTGCGATCAATATTTTCAATGGCCTCAGCCGATGCGAAAAGGCTAAAAGCAAATAAAAAAGTAAAAATAAAAAGTAATTTCTTTGTATTCAATCTTAATGAGAATAAAAAAGGGGATGCTTTAATCATCCCCTTTAAAATTTATTTGCAATTATTTTGCAGCAGAAAAACGTTTAGCCACTTCTGCCCAGTTTACCACATTCCAAAATGCAGCGATATAGTCAGGGCGTTTGTTTTGATATTTCAAATAGTATGCGTGTTCCCAAACATCCATTCCTAAAATTGGAGCTCCTTTCACCTCAGCAACATCCATTAGCGGATTGTCCTGATTAGGAGTAGAAGAAACAGCTAATTTACCATCTTTAACAATCAACCAAGCCCAACCAGAACCAAATCTTGTTGTTCCAGCGGCTGCAAATTGTGTTTTAAAGTCTGCAAATGTGCCAAAGGCGCTAGTAATTGCTGCAGCCAAATCCCCCGTTGGTTCTCCGCCGGCATTTGGTGCCATTACCGACCAAAAAAGAGAATGGTTAAAATGTCCACCACCATTATTACGAACAGGCATAGGGTATTTAGAAATGTTTTTGCAAATTTCTTCAATGCTCAACTTTTCCGTCTCCGACCCAGCTATTGCTGCATTTAGGTTAGTTACATAAGCTTGATGATGTTTTGAATGATGAATTTCCATCGTTTGAGCATCTATATGAGGCTCTAATGCATTATAAGCATACGGTAATTTAGGTAATTCGAAAGCCATATTTATGTTTTTAGGGTTAGTTTTTTGATTATTGAGTTGTAAAGATATAGCTTTTTGATAAAAAATTGCTCAAGAATCGTTGTACACTGGTAAAGAATCGTTGTGTTTGCATGTTTTATGCTAATTTCTACTTATTTTATCAAAACAATGTAGCTAAACTCACTTACAGCGCAATATAATTGGGGTATTGGTGAATGTGCTTTCGGTATTAACAATGCATTGTTTAAATAATTATGCTTTAGATGACTATTACATTTTGCTGATATTGATTTTTAGCTACCTTTGCGCCCAGATACTAGTATTAATCAAAAAACAAAACAAACCAAAATGAAAAAATTATTTTCTTTATTGTTCGTAGCGGGTGCATTAAGCATCATGTCTTGTGGACCGTCTGCTGAAGAAGCTGCAAAAATGAAAGCTGAAGCAAAAGCAAAAATGGACTCTTTGTTCAATGCTGCTAGTGCTGCAGTTACTGATGTAGCTCCTGATTCAACAGCTACTGCTCCTGATACTGCAGCTGCTGCACACTAATCAGTTATTACATAAAAAAACCGCTCAAACGAATTCGTTTGAGCGGTTTTTTTGTTTTCAGTTTCGTATTCACAACTGTCATCCCTTGCCACGACAAGGGATCTAATTGTTTCGGAGACAAAACAGAATCATAAATTATTTATTTCATTAGTTCAATCGCCTTTTTTAAAACATTGTCTTGTGTTTGAATAACTTGATAATATCCTTCACCATTAAAAATGTTTCTCGCAATCAGTGCTTTTAATTGGTTTTTAATAATCACTTCCGACTTTGCTATTTCTTTTGTATTTCTTTTAATCTTATTTTTTTCAGCATACACAATTAGCTCATTTACTATTTCTGGACTGATTGAAAAAGATTTATTAAAATTTTCAACCGACTTATATCCTTTTAATTTGTTTCGTTCTTTATCAGAATACTCAAACGCAAAATCATTTAGCACACCTGAAAAAAGAATTTCACTTAAATAAAGTGAACGTCCTACTGTATCTAATCCAACAAAAATATCTGGAACTATTCCACCTCCACCATAAACTATTTTTCCTGCAGGTGTTTTAAATTTAATTGAACCATTTACTTTTATGCTATCTGCACTTTCTAGTTCTCCATTTGCATAGCGATTGTTTTCTTCTTCGTAATAAGCTTCCAAACCATCTTCATAAGGTTTTTGAATGCATCTTCCTGTTGGAGTATAATAACGAGCAATGGTTAATCTTATCGCTGAGCTATCTGAAAATTCACTTTGTTCTTGAACCAATCCTTTTCCGAACGAGCGTCTACCAATAATTGTTGCTCTATCATTATCTTGCAAAGCACCTGCTAAAATTTCACTTGCCGATGCAGATCCATCATCAATTAAAATAATTAATTTCCCATTTTCAAATTCTCCTTTTTGACTTGCTTTATAATCTTTTCGTGGACGCGATTTTCCTATTGTATAAACAATTCCTTTCCCTGAACTTAAAAACTCATCTGCAATATCCACTGCTGTGTTTAAGAATCCACCGCCATTTCCACGCACATCAACAATCAATTGTTGCATTCCCCGTGTTTGCAGTTTTTCAAATGCTTGCATGTATTCATCATAAGTAGTTGCACCGAATCGACTGATTTTAATATAACCTGTTTTTGAATTTACCATGTAAGAAACATCAATACTATAAATTGGAATTGTTCCCCGAGTAATTGAAAAATCAAGCAATCCGCGTTTACCTCTTCTCATCATACTCACTTTAACTTTTGTTCCTCCTTTGCCTTTTAAATTTTCCATCACTTGTTTATTTGTGATTTTTATTCCGGCAACTACTTTCCCATCCACCTTAATAATTTTGTCGCCAGCCTGCACCCCAACTGCTTCGGATGGACCGCCAGCTATAGCAGAAATAACTCTTATGGTATCATCTACAATATTAAATTCAACACCAATTCCTTCAAAATTTCCTTGTAAGGGTTCGTTGCTTGCTGTTAATTCTTCGGCAGTAATATAGCTGGAATGGGGATCAAGATTGGCAAGCAATGAAATGATTGTTTTGTCTACCAACTCTTTTGTTTGTATAGTATCCACATATTCACCATGAACATATTTTAAAATCTGATCTATTTTGCTGTATTCATCATCGCTATTAATAGAAATAGAGCCATTCGAATTTTTTAGTCCGAAAGTACTTCCGATAAAGATTCCTAGAATAAGAACCAGTGCAAAAACAATTGGAAGATAGATATAGAATTTAGGACGATTCATTTTTTCAGTAGACACGTTTAGGCAGTAAACATTCGTTCAGTAGACAATAATGCAATAGACAGTATACAAGTTTTGCTATTAGTAAACAGTAAGATTTCGTTCTTACATAAAAATTATACAATGAAAAATTATAATCCCCAAATTTATTCCTCCACATTTGTCTACTTATTTTTTTGTCTATTGTCTACTTTTTATTTTCTTGTGGCTAGGCTTTGCTCGCCATTGCGAGTGCAACCTCGCGATCTATTGCCGACTATTTTTTATATCTCACCACTTCCACTCCAAACTTTTGAAGAAAATCAACTCCTTCATCATTTTTTAGACCTTTGAAATCGGCATATGAATTTAGATAATATACTTTTTTTATTCCCATAGTATAAATAACTCGAGCACATGAAATGCAGGGAGAAAGTGTAACATACAAAGTTGAACCTTCCATTACAACATTATTTTTTGACGCATAGAGAATAGCATTTTGTTCTGCATGTAATGCTAAGGAACAGCTTCCTTTGCTATCACGAGGGCAACCATCTTTTGGCCACTCCAAATCACAGTTATGTGTTCCTGCTGGTGGGCCATTATATCCCAAAGAAACGATACGTGTGTCCTTTGTGAGTACAGCGCCAACTTGTGCTTTCACACAATGGGAACGTTTGGCTAGACTTTCTGCCAAATCCATATAAATTTCATCAAAACTCGGTTTGCTCATATACTTTTTTCAGGAAGCAAAGGTAAATAAAAATTACCCTTTTGTAGGATTTTTAACCTTTATTAATACTCGTATATTTTTCTATATTTACTACAAACTAATATTAAAATGAAAGTAAAAGTAACTTATCCCAAAGCATTTGGAATTTCCTTAATAATAGGTGCAGTTTTTATTTTGAGTGTTTCATTTCTGATTGGAATCTCCTTGAATACATTAACAGGAGGAGTTTTACTTGTTATCTGAATTTTATACCTCAACAATGCTGCACTTATATATGATAAAGACGAATTGCATATTAAAAATCTTTATGGAAGCAGTGTCAGAAAATATTCTTTCCATACAGATAAAATAGAAATGAAAGATGGTTCAATTTATTCGAATGATAGTAAAGTAAGAGTAGCCGGTACCTTTTTGAATAAAACAGAATTAAATCAATTGCACGAATTTATTTCAAATAAAGATTTTTAAAATAAAAAAACCCCTCATTTCTGAGAGGTTTTCTGTACCCAGGACCGGAGTCGAACCGGTACGGTTTCCCACAGGTGTTTGAGACCAGCGCGTCTACCAATTCCGCCACCTGGGCATTGATTTTAGGGAAAGCGGGACGCAAAACTATCGATTTGTTTTGGATTAGCAAAAAAATATGGTCAAAACCGCTAATTTTCTTTGCCAAAAGTCCATTTTTTACTACATTTGCAACCCTTATAAAAAAAGGCATGAACTATAAAGTAAAAATATTTTCGGGTTCTTCTACTCGTAGCTTGTCAGAAAACATCTGCAAAAGCTATGGGCAAGAGTTAGGAAAAGTTTCTCTTCTTCGCTTTAGCGATGGGGAAATCCAAACTTCCTATGAAGAAACAGTTCGTGGTAGCGATGTATTTATCATCCAATCTACCATGCCGCCTACCGATAACTTATTTGAGCTTTTATTGATGATAGATGCTGCTAAACGTGCGTCTGCTCATCAAATTATAGCTGTTTTACCTTATTTTGGATATGCTCGTCAAGATCGTAAAGACCAACCACGCGTTGCCATTGGTGCTAAAATGGTGGCTAACATGCTGGCTGCAGCTGGTGCTACTCGCATTGTCACAATGGACTTACATGCTGACCAAATTCAAGGATTTTTTGATTTTCCAGTAGATCATTTATACGCTTCTTCTATATTTTTACCATATATCCAAAACTTAAACTTGCCAAATTTAACAATGGCAGCGCCAGATATGGGTGGTTCGAAAAGAGCAAATGCTTATGCTAAGTTTTTGAAATCAGATATCGTAATCTGCTATAAACAACGCGCAAAGGCAAACGTAATTGAGAGTATGACGGTGATTGGTGATGTAGAAGGAAAAGACATTGTGTTGGTTGACGACTTGATTGATACTGGCGGAACTCTTGCTAAAGCAGCTGATATGATGTTGGACAAAGGGGCAAATAGTGTACGAGCGGTTTGTACTCATGCTGTTTTATCTGGCAAAGCATATGAAACAATTGAAAAATCGAAGTTAACAGAATTGGTTGTTACAGATACTATTCCTTTGACTCAACAATGCAGTAAAATAAAAGTATTATCGGTTGCCGATTTATTCGCTAAAGTGTTACACAGCGTGCACAGCTTCGAATCTATCAGCTCTAATTTTATTGTATCATAAATAATAAAGACATTGCGCCAATTATTTATAAACGTTGATTGGCTGGCGCAACAATCAACATAAATTAAAATAAAAATAAAATGAAATCAGTATCTATTAGCGGTTCGCCACGTGCGAACGTAGGGAAGACAGATGCAACAGCTTTGAGAAATGCAAAGCGAGTACCATGTGTATTGTACGGAGGCAAAGAACAAGTTCACTTTTCTGTTTTAGAAGCAGACTTTAAAGACTTGATTTATACTCCAAGTGTAAGCACAGTGGACTTGGATGTTGAAGGTAAAAAATTCAAAGCTATCTTACAAGAAGCACAATTCCACACTGTAAAAGACAATCTTTTGCATGTTGATTTTTTAGAAATTATTGCCGGAAAACCAGTAACAATGAGTATCCCAGTTAAAACGACAGGAACATCTCCAGGAGTTAGAAATGGCGGTAAATTGAACAAAAAATTAAAGACATTAAGAGTAAAAGGGTTAGTAGAAAAAATGCCTGATACAATTGATATTGCTATCGACAAATTAGAAATTGGAGACGGAGTTCGTGTAAGTGATCTAAAAATTGATGGATTAACATTTTTGAATGCTGAAAACGTAACAGTTGTAAACGTTCAAGTAACTCGCGTTGCTGTTGAGGAGGTTAAAGTTGCCGCTCCAGTTGCTGCTGCTACTGCTGCCGCTCCTGCTGCTGCCGCTGCTGCTAAACCAGCTGCAAAAAAATAATTTTTTCTTAACTTTAATAAACCCCCGAGTAATTACCTCGGGGGTTTTTATTTTCGTAAATTTGAGCAATGAGTAAGTTTTTAATTGTTGGATTGGGAAATATTGGAGATGAGTATGAGAACACTCGCCACAATATTGGATTTACAATTTTAGACGAAATTGCAAAAGAAAACAATTTCAAATTCAGTGTTGATAAACTTGCTTCATTAGCAACGTATAAGTTTAAAGGGAAAACATTAATTTTAATAAAACCTTCTACTTATATGAACTTAAGCGGGAAGGCAGTAAATTATTGGATGCAAGCTGAAAAAATACAGAAAGAAAATATTTTAATCCTTACAGATGATTTAGCTTTGCCATTTGGTTCGGTTCGCATGAAAGGAAAAGGAAGTGATGGCGGACATAATGGATTGAAAAGTATTCAGGAGACATTGATGAGCAGCGAATATGCTCGCTTACGATTTGGAGTGGGCAACGAATTTTCTAAAGGAAAACAGGTTGATTATGTTTTAGGAAAATGGGATGAAGAAGAAAAGAAAGGATTGGAACCAAGAATAAAGCTTGCTATTGAAATGATTCAAGGATTTGCAACAATTGGATTACAACGCACAATGAGTGCACATAATAATAAATAAAAAAACTGGATATTAATTTTAAAAACGAAAAACATGAAAAAAATTACTCTACTCTTTCTTGCAATCACTTTTACCGTTTTTGCAAACGCTCAACTTTTATACACTTTTGACAGTGTTAAAACAACTTCAGGAATGATCGATCCAACACCAGCTCCTGTTGGTGGTCCTGGTATTACTTGTGCCAGCTTTATGGCTGTTGGAACCCCTCCAAATTCATTAGCTGCATTTCGTTTCGACTTTTCTGGTTGGGCATTGGGATCAACTGGTGGCGCTGCAGATACTTTGTTTTCAGGGATGACTGGTTCAGTTAACACGGCTGAATATTATGAAGTAAGCTTAACTCCGGGTGCTGGATATTCAATTACTGAAGATTCTATCAAATTTGATTTCGACCGCTCATCAGCAGGAGTAAGAACTTATAGTGTGCGCTCTAGTTTAGATGGCTATACTGCAAATTTAAATGCGGTTTATGGTCTGCCAACAACTAATGTGGATGTTCAAGCAGGAAATGTTTTCTTTCTTAAAAAAGATATAACAACATTACAAACTAGAAACATTATTGTATTGGGTCCAACTTTCATGAATCTTGTTACTCCTATTACATTTCGTTTTTATGGATGGAATGCAGAAGGAACTGGAGGGACATTTAGCATTGACAATGTGAATTTTATTGGAAGCTCTACATTGTTGACAGGGATAAATGAAAAAGAAGAAACTTCAGTACGCCTGTTTCCAAATCCAACAACAAACGGAATTGTTACGCTTGATATTGCAAACCTGTCTGGAAAAACAGCCATCACGGTTTACGATATTATTGGTAATAATATTTTCAGCACAGAAACATCTTCTGCACAACAATTAATTGATTTGTCTAATCAAGCAAATGGCAGTTATTTTGTTTCTATCAAAAACGCTAAAGAAGTAATCACTAAAAAAATTATTGTAAATAAATAAGTAAAAAAAATTCTAAAAAACGTCCTGTCCCGAACATTCGTGGAAGGACGTTTTTTGTTTTTATATTTGTGTCATTTGTGGAAAAATCAGAATACATCAGCAGTCTAGTAAAATCACTACCGAATAATCCCGGGGTGTATCAATATTACGATGTTGAAGGAAAAATAATATACGTTGGGAAAGCAAAAGATTTAAAAAAAAGAGTTTCCTCCTACTTTAATAAAGATCAATCTGAAAATGGTAAAACGCAAATCCTCGTAAAAAAGATTGTCGATATTAAATTTATTATTGTCGATACCGAATTAGATGCTCTTTTACTAGAAAATAATCTGATTAAAAAGTATCAGCCTCGTTACAATGTTTTATTGAAAGACGACAAAACGTATCCTTGGATTTGTATCAAAAATGAAAGGTTCCCAAGAGTATTTACCACTCGCAATGTTATAAAAGATGGTTCTACTTATTTTGGTCCGTATGCTTCTGTAAAAGTAATGCACACTGTTTTAGATTTGGTAAAACAACTTTTTAAACTTCGTAATTGCAATTTACATTTATCAGAACAAAACATTAAAGCAAAAAAATTTAAAGTCTGTTTAGAATACCATATTGGCAACTGCAAGGCTCCTTGTGTTGCCAACGAAAGTGAAGAAGAATACAACCAAACAATTTCTAGCATTAAAGAAATTATTAAGGGTAATATCAGTACAGTTTCGAAACATTTAAAAAGTATTTTACATAACCATGTGGAAAAATTAGAGTTTGAAAAAGCGCATATCATCAAAGAAAAAATTGATGCCTTAGAAAAATTTCAAAGCAAGTCTACTGTTGTAAGTCCTACTATTACAAACGTGGATATATTTTCAATCACATCGGACGAAAAAACGGCTTATGTTAATTTTCTAAAAGTTGTTAACGGCTCTATCATTCAAGGCCATACTATTGAATTAAAAAAGAAGCTGGATGAAAGCGATCAAGAATTATTGGCGCTTTCAATTGTTGAATTAAGAGAACGCTTTCACAGCGATGCAAAAGAAGTAATTGTTCCTTTTGATATTGAAACCGAATTTCCAGGAATTGATTTTATTGTTCCACAGCGTGGAGATAAAAAACATTTGCTAGAATTGTCAGAACGAAATGTCAACTATTACAAAAGAGAAAAAATTAAACAAGAAAGTTTAATAGATCCTGAGCGACACACAAAACGTATTTTAGAGCAAATGAAAAAAGACTTGCGCTTGACAGAAGAACCCCGTCACATTGAATGTTTCGACAACTCTAATTTTCAAGGTGCCTATCCAGTTGCTGCAATGACTGTTTTTAAAGATTGCAAACCAAGTAAAAAAGATTACCGTCATTTTAACATCAAAACGGTAGAAGGGCCCGATGACTTTGCGTCGATGGAAGAAATCATTTATAGAAGGTATAAACGCGTTCAAGAAGAAAACCAATCGATGCCACAATTGATTGTAATTGATGGCGGGAAAGGGCAATTGAGTGCTGCATTGGAAAGTTTAGACAAATTAGGATTACGAGGAAAGGTTGCCATCATTGGTATCGCAAAGAAGTTAGAGGAAATTTATTTTCCTGGAGATTCAATTCCTTTATATTTAGATAAAAGAAGTGAGTCGCTAAAGATTATCCAACAAATCAGAGATGAAGCACATCGCTTTGGAATAACTCACCACCGTAGCAAAAGAGATAAAGGAACTTTAAAAACAGAACTGACAGAGATAAAAGGAATAAGCGATACAACAGCACAAAAACTACTCTCTCATTTTAAATCGGTGAAAAAAATAAAAGAAGCGAATGAACAAGAATTAACAGAAATAATTGGAAAAGCAAAAACGAAAATTATTCTTGATTTTTATAAATAACAATTTCGAAATTGTCATACAGCATTGATTTTTTAGTAGGATTCCAAAAGTAGACTGATAAAATATCTTTTTCATTTGAAAACTCAGGAAGAACAAAATAAAACTGCCCATCCTGAATAGCATTATTTGGTGCATAATAGTCCCTGAGTTTGTGACTTTGAAAATTTTTTGTTTCTTCTCCATTTGTGATAGTAGCAACCAGCTGTATCTCAGAGTCGGTTTTCAGAAGAATGTCGCTGGAAACAGAAAGTGTTAAGGCTCCCTTTTCTTTTAATTCTTTGGCTTTTATTATAAAAGTAATTCCATATTCTGTTGCTGAATCCAACACTGCCACTTTTGTTCCAAACTCCTGCGCATCTTTCAGATTCCAGACCTCACCAAAATGATCCTTTTCTAATCGGGTATCAAAATCTATTCGTGTACTATAAACAGCACTCTTTTTATTTATATTCAGTAAATAGGAAATTGGTTTTTTTCTGAACTCCTTACTTTTTTTATATATTGTTATTTTCCCATTTCCTGCAATGGGTTCGATCATGAATGATACAATCGGGTAATATCTTAAAACATCCGAGATCAAAAAAACATCCTGAATCACCACATAATCCCATTTTGCCCAGAACAAAGAAAAAGCAGCATCGTCTCTCACTGTTTGATGAACCGTATATCCTTTTCGGTTCATTAAGATTAAAGGAACATTGTATGAATATGCATCGATCACCAGTATTTTAGCATCTTTCGGAATTCCATTCTTATCTAAAAAGACTTCTGAGCCGATAAAGTTCTGACGAGTTATTTCTACTCTGTCCCATGAAAATGTTTGATAGCGTTCATCCTGAATTTTTTGTGCACTGATTCCCGATAAAACAATAAATGAAATACTAACGATAATTAAAGCGACTTTATAAACATTCTTTTCTACTCTTACAGCGTTCATCGAAAAAAGAAACAGCAGAACAATGGGAATAAAAAAGGAATCGAGGAAATAATAATCGTGGTCATAATATTGTTTTGCCATTGCTAAAAAATATACGGTGGTTCCGCAAAAAGCAATGAGCAAATGAAACCAGTATTTTTTATTTGTCTCATCTATAACTCTCCGTTTAAGAAATAATATCAATGTTAGAACAACAACAATAGAGATGAGAAGATAATGCCAAATTGTGAAATAATGAAAACACCAATGACGATAGATTTCATCAACAATTTCTTTCAATTCCCAGAAATCTTTCGGCGTAGTCAAATGATCCAGGAATATAGTTCCATAGATTCGATATAAATGAAGGTTATAAAAAAAATATACGATTATAATTCCAAACCCCAGCGTAAAAATTGTTATTTCAAATTTGTTGATTCGCTTTTCTTTGAGAAACAAAAATGCCTGTTGGGAAAGAACAGCCAGCAGAAACATAACAAATGGCATTCTTACCAAAGCTGCCAAAGCAAAAAAGAGGATTGCTATAAAAAATTGTTTTTTGCTTGCGTTAGCTCTGTATGAAAAATAGTTGTAATAGGCAATAAATGTAAAAGATAAAGCAGGAATAGTAGGAATAAATCCATCCTGATAATACATATAAATGGGAGAAAGAAAAACAAACAATACTACTAATACTGATTTTATTTCAGAGGATGTTATTTTTTTAGCCAGCAAGTACAAGTGAATTAATCCGATAATACTTAGCAGCAATGTATAGGTTCTAAAAACGGATGGAGCTGTTGTTCCAAACAGTTTCATAAATATTGCTACTATATAATCGTTGATTGGAAAGTCAACACGTGTAATTCCATTTACGGTCATTTGATTAAATGTTTGTGGATGGAAAAAGTCAAAGCCGTTGTTTAAAAACCCAAGCGCGATAGCATATCTGTCACTTTGCGTCCAGGAATGCATGTATGCAGGAAAAAGAGAAATGGTATTGTGATAAAACAGAACACTCAGTGCCAACAAAATAAACGAAAGAAATAGAATTCCTTTTTTATTGGATAAGTTCATTCCTGAAAAATTTAAGATAATTTATCGGTAAGCAATTTCATTTCAATTGCAGGAGAAATTTTTTCGTAAACAATATTATAGACAGCATCTGTAATTGGCATATCTACTTTGTGTTTTTTATTGATTTCGTAAATACATTTCACTCCGTAATAGCCTTCAGCAACCATGTTCATCTCTAATTGAGCATAACGAACGGAATAACCTTTCCCAATCATATTTCCGAACATTCTGTTGCGACTGAATTGAGAATAAGCCGTAACCAACAAATCTCCTAAATATGCCGAACTTTTTATATCTCTATCGATTGGATGAACCACATCGACAAATGCTTTTATTTCTTGAATGGCATTTGAGATTAAAACCGCTTGAAAATTATCTCCATAACCTAAGCCATGACAAATTCCACTTGCAATGGCAAATACGTTTTTCAAAACTGCAGAAAACTCTGTTCCAAAAATATCATCCGAAACTGTTGTTTTAATATAACGGCAATTTAATTGAGAAGCAACATAAGTAGCACTAGCGGTGTTCTGAGATGCAATTGTTAAGTAGGATAATTTTTCCATCGCTACTTCTTCTGCGTGACAAGGACCAGTAATTACTCCGATATCTTCAAAAGGAATATTGTATTGTGTATTAAAGAATTCTCCAACAATTAAATTGTGCTCCGGAACAATACCTTTAATTGCTGAAAATACTTTTTTGTTTTTAAAATCTGCTTCCGTTAAATCTTTCAAGGCTTCTTTCAAAAAGGCAGATGGAACAGCCATAATTAAAACATCTGCTTTGGCAATGACTTCTTTTAAATTAGGATTCAAAACCAGTTTAGATGTTTCAAATTCTACGGATGTTAAATAATTCGGATTGTGTTTGTATTTATTGATATGATCTACAACTGTTTGACTGCGGACCCACCAATGCACTTCTTTGGCATTGTTGCACAGCATTTTAACTATTGCTGTTGCCCAGCTTCCTCCTCCAATAACCGCTATTTTATGTGTTTCACTCATGTTATATCTATAAATAAAGTCCTAATTTATGTTTTTTATGGGACATTCTACAAAAAATAATATCCTGCACTTCCTAATAAAACTAGCCAAATTAATCCTACAAGTAAATAGCTTTTGTTTTCTTTAATCCAAATTATGCTAAGCACAACTAACAATATTGTAAATGTGAGATACGATACGATTCCTCCAATTATTACAGCAGTATTTTTATATGCAAATTCTACTTTGTGCTCCCCCGCGAGAACAACAACTGACATAGTCATAAAGTTTGAGCGCAATAAATTATTTGTTTGTCCATCTACTTTCACATTCCATCCAGTGTAATTGTTTTGAAGTAATGTAAGTAACTGGGGTGACTTAGTGTTCACTTTAATTTCAATTTTGGAAGGGCTATATTTTACTATTTCACAAACGCCAGAACTGTCATCCACTTTATTGATTGGACTTATCGCTTCTTCAAATCCTCTGTTATCTAAAATTACTGTTTTGTGAGATAATGTAATTTTTTTTGCAAAATAATCTTCTTCGGAATAAATTTTATTTGAAAGATGAACCAAAGGATTAAATAACATCGAATCATAAAGTGGTCGCATGGAATCCAGCATCATTGCTTGGTTAGTAAAACAAAATGAGTTAAAAACATCGGCTGAAATTCGTTTGTGAAACACACTTGTGTTGCGATACAACCCGTGCTTTTGGCCAATCTCTTCGGTATTCTCAGAAATGTTATTCATTTCAGGAATAGGAAATCCTTTTGGCAATGTTGCAACATAATCGTGAAGCTCTTTTGGTGAGGCTTGTGAAACCCCTACATACGCAATGTTCAATTGTGTTGCTACTATCATATCCACAACTACAAAAAGAGTAATAATTGCTAGTCGATATTTTTCGGATGCTTTTATTATTGTAATTAAGAGTGCTATCAAGAATAACAATTGAATACTTCCTTGTAAAATAATGTTCTGATAAAAATTAGCTGCTCTTATAAAATCAAAAATAGTTTCACAATCAGCTAAGAAGAAAAAGGAGGCGCTATTGTTTTTGATAACTGCAAACACCAAGAGGATAAACATTAAGCCAACTAGTATAGTAACAATTTTTACTAATTTAGTTTTGCTGATTACAAAGGAAGAAAGCGTAAATGCTAATTGTTTCCCTCCAAAGACCAATAAAATCAATATAGAAAACAAACTGAAATAACTTGGGAAACGGAATAAATTCATAAAAGGAAAAACACTGTACAAAATTTTGTGAACTGGTGTGTACGAACCAAATGAAGCAAACAAACAAACAAATGCAAAAGCAAGCAACACTTTTTCAATTCCTTTTTTACTTCTGATAAGTGATAAAATAATAAATGGTAGAATAATTATTCCAATGTAAACATTGCACATTGATTGGTCGGTGTTGTAAAAATCAACGCTGTTGACTGTTGAAAACGGAACAAACAATGAAAGTAAAGATTGTGGCGACAATGGATTGACGGATGCACTTTTATAGTCCATTCCGCTCAAACGATCAACGTATGGCTTTACTTGAAAGAAAACAACTAGTACAACTGTAGAAAGAGCAGCCGTTAAAAAAATAAAAAGCGCATTGAGTTTTAATAATTGGAAAACAATTTGTTTCTTTTTTTCTCGTATCGCTACAATTATAAAATATCCTCCAATGGCAAGAAATAAATACACAAGTATAAATGTAAACGTGTGATTGCCTCCTGTAAGATTAAAAAACAAAAACAAGGAAGCATAAATCGCATACTTATACGATTTGGTAATGTGCATCTTATAATAATTTAAAATAATGAATGGCAACCATGCTGCACCAATTATTGCATAAAAATGCTGAACGTGTGCAACAAAAAACCCACTTAACATATAACACAAACCTGTTATGAATGCTACATTTTTGTTTTCGTGAAAGCACAGAGATAAAAAATACATTCCCATTCCAGCCATAAAGGCATAAAACACAAAAAGCAATTGAACAACATAATTCGATTGCCCGATAGTGCTTCCTAAAATCAAAGATTCTAAATACCAGGATGGCCCTTGCAAATCGGCATGAATAGGATAGCCTAGTTGTTGATAAGGATCCCAGAAAGGGAAAACATGATTTTGCAAAGAATCTGAAATATAATGTCGCCAGGGAATCCAGCAATTAATCATGTCGTGTGTTACTGAATATTTCAAAAATGAAATTTGCCAGTACCCCACAATTGCAACAATCAGCAATAAGGTGATGTAGATAAAATGATTCTCTTTTGCTTTTTGTTGGGTAAGCAACATGCAATGATTTTTAATTTTATATCAATTGTTAATATAAAATACTCCAAAGGATATTTTATATTTTACAATTGTAAATCCAGATACATAATTTATATTATGTCTTCGGGATACCTAAATAGATTCGAAAATCGGACCTTCTCTCTTCACAACATTTTTTTCTGTCAAGGAAGTCAATATTTTATTCAATTGATTTTTTGAAATTCCTGTCGCTTCACTTACACTTACAACTGTTGCTTGATTTTGTTTTTTTACTTCGTCCAACACTTTTTGTTCTTCGTCAGTTAGAACAACAACTGCTTTCTTTACTTCTTCAGGGCGCATTTGAGGGAAAAACAATACATCCTGAATAGAAACATTATTCGTCATAATCATTGCCAAACGATCGATTCCAATACCAATTCCAGATGTTGGTGGCATACCATATTCCAATGCGCGTAAAAAATCATGGTCGATAAACATTGCTTCATCATCTCCACGTTCCATTAATGCTATTTGTTCTTCAAATCGTTCACGTTGATCAATTGGATCGTTCAACTCAGAATAAGCGTTTGCTAATTCTTTTCCGTTCACCATTAACTCAAAGCGTTCAACCAATCCTGGTTTACTACGATGCTTTTTTGTAAGCGGGCTCATTTCTACAGGATAATCTGTAATAAAAGTTGGTTGAATATAATTTCCTTCACATTTCGCTCCGAAAATTTCATCAATCAATTTTCCTTTACCAATATTATCTGCAACAGCAATGTGTAATGTTTTACAAGTAGCTCGCAATTGTGCTTCATCCATTCCGCTAATATCAATTCCAGTAAAATCTTTGATAGAATCAAACATGGTAATTCGTTTGAATGGACGTTTAAAATCAATCATTTTATCTCCAACAGGAACAGATGTTGTTCCATTTACATTGATAGCAATTTTTTCAAGCAACTCTTCCGTAATATCCATCATCCAATTGTAATCTTTATAAGCAACATACAATTCCATTACCGTAAATTCAGGATTGTGTGTTCTGTCCATTCCTTCGTTACGGAAGTTTCTGGAAAACTCATACACCCCATCAAATCCACCGACAATTAATCGTTTTAAATACAATTCATTTGCAATACGCAAATACATCGGAATGTTTAATGTGTTGTGATGTGTTGTGAAAGGACGAGCAGAAGCTCCACCCGGAATCGCCTGTAAAACGGGAGTATCTACTTCTAAATAACCTCTTTCATTATAAAAATCGCGAATGGTATTTACCATTTTTGTGCGTTTGATAAATGTTTCTTTTACAGATGGATTTACAATCAAATCGACATAACGTTGGCGGTAACGAAACTCTGGATCAGTTACTTCATCAAACACATTTCCTTCATCATCGCGTTTCACAGAAGGCAATGGTCGTAAGGATTTGCTCAACATTTTAAAAGATGTTGCATGGATAGAAATTTCACCTACTTTGGTTACAAAAACGTAACCTGTGATTCCAACAATATCTCCTAAATCGGTATGTTTTTTAAATAATAAATCGAATATACTTCTGTCCTCTTCCACTCCAATATCATCTCTGCGGATGTAAACCTGAATGCGACCAGTTGCATCCTGCAAACTAACAAAACACGCCTTTCCCATATCACGGTTGCTCATTACGCGACCAGCAATAGATATATTTTTAAATTCTTCTGCTTTTTCAGGAGTAAAATTTTCTAAAATGCCTTTTGCTGTTGCATTGATTTCCACTAATGCAGCAGGATAGGCGTCAATTCCCATTTTAGTAATCTCTTCTAATTTCGCTCTACGCAATAGTTCTTGTTCGCTTAATTCAGTACTCATTATGTTTTTTCTTAATTTTTAAATGATTACAAATATACACGCAATAGGGCTTTAATGGATGCGTTAATTTGTCTTTTTTTGAGCATTTATTTAACCAAAAGTCGTACTTTTACTGCCCTTGAAGACCAAATAAGATATGAAAACATTAGTCGAGAATTTTTCAAAACAATTGACAGAGGCCATTGCTATTGGCAGCAACGCTAAATTAACTGCTTCTCCAAGCAAAATTTCCAACGTATTAATTTGCGGTTTGGGCGGCTCTGGCATTGGCGGAAGCATTGCTGCGGAGCTGGTAGCTGGAAATGCAAATGTTCCAATTAACGTTACGAAAGGATATTTTATTCCTGCATATGTGAATGAAAACACTTTGGTGATTATTTCATCCTATTCAGGAAATACGGAGGAAACTTTGAATTGCATGGAGCAGGCAATTGCAAAAAATGCAAAAATTGTTGGAATCACTTCAGCTGGAAAAGTATTAGAAACATGCAAATCAAAAAATTATGATTGCATTGTTGTTCCAGGCGGAATGCCTCCTCGTTCTTGTTTGGGATATTCATTAACTCAGTTGTTTTTTGTACTTGGTTTTCATAAAATCATTAACAATAATTATAAAGGAGAATTAGAAGCTGCAGTAAAATTGATCGACACAGAAGCGAATTCGATTATTTCAGAAGCGAAAAATATTGCCGAAAAAATAAAAGGGAAAATTCCAGTTATTTATGCAACTACTTATAACGAAGGAATTGCGATTCGTTTCCGTCAACAATTAAACGAAAATTCTAAAATACTTTGCTGGCACCAAATTGTTCCAGAAATGAACCATAACGAATTAGTAGGCTGGACAGAGAAAAACGAGAATTTAAGTGTATTGTTTTTTCTTGATAAAGATGAGTATTCTCGAAATTTAGCACGTGTTGATATGAATAAAGAAGTCATAAAAAAATACGCAGCAAGCATAACTGAAATTTATTCAAAAGGAAATTCAATTATTGAAAAAGCGATTTACTTTATTCATTTAGGCGATTGGGTTTCTGTCGCATTAGGTGAAATGCGTGGTGTGGATTTGATGGAAGTGAATGTGATTAATCATTTGAAATCGAAATTGTCGGAGCTGTAGACGGAAATTTTTCTTAGCGATGGAAAACACACCCCTAGACCCGCTCAAGAGGGAAATTGATTCGACTCCGATTTTTTAACAAACACAGATTCGTAATATTCGCATAGATTAGTTATCCGTAACATGCCTAAAGTTAAATTCATAGATCTTGGTTTAATCGACTACAAAGAAGCTTGGGATTACCAGGAAACTTTGTTTAGTGGCATTGTTAAAACCAAAATTGATAACCGCTCACTTCCCAACAACCAACAACTAATAACCAACAATTATCTTTTATTCTGCGAACACCTACACGTTTATACGCTTGGAAACACTGGTGATAAAGAGCATTTGTTAATCAATGAAAATCAGCTCAAAGAAAAAAATGCTACTTATTATAAAATCAATCGTGGTGGCGATATTACTTATCATGGTCCTGGACAAATTGTTACTTACCCTATTTTAGATTTGGATAATTTTTTTACAGACATTCATAAATATTTACGTTTTCTAGAAGAAATTGTGATTCGCACTTTGGCTGAATATAATGTTGTTGCAGGAAGAAGTGAAGGAGAAACAGGTGTTTGGATTGATGCTACCAATCCTTTAAAAGCAAGAAAAATTTGTGCAATGGGTGTAAGAGCAAGTCGCTGGGTAACTATGCATGGCTTTGCTTTTAATACAAACATTGATTTAAATTATTTTGGAAATATTATTCCTTGCGGCATTGATAAGGCCGTGACTTCTCTTGATAAAGAACTTGGACGAAAAATAGATGAAGAAGAAGTGAAAGAGAAATTAAAAAAACATTTTGCCCAATTATTTGAATGTGAAATCATATAAATAAATTGAACTACTACATCATTTACAAACCTTATAAAATGATTTCACAATTCACTTCTTCTCATAAAAAGAAAAAGTGCTTGGGGGAGTTGGGATTTACTTTTCCAAAAGATGTTTATCCTTTGGGGAGATTAGACGAAAATAGTGAAGGACTTTTAATTTTAACAAACGATAAAAATTTAAACTATCGTTTATTAAAACCTGAGTTTGAACATAAACGTATTTATTTGGTTCAATTACAAGGAATCGTAACATCGGAAGCGCTCAAACAATTAGAAGCAGGAATAACTATCGCGCTTGACGCTGGTCCATATTTAACAAACCCCTGTAAAGCAAAACAAGTCAAAAAGCCCGAGAATTTGCCTCCTCGCGGACATCCAATCAGTGAGTCTTTACCAACTTCTTGGATTGAGCTCACATTAACGGAAGGGAAATTTCATCAAGTTAGAAAAATGACTGCAGGAGTTGGATTTCCTTGTCTCCGCTTGATTCGCATTGCTATTGAAGACATTCGTTTAGAAAAAATGCAGCCTTCCGAAGTGCGCGAACTCAAACGAGATGCAATCTATAAGCGATTGAATATAGAATTGTAACGCTTATCCAACTATTCCAATTCCTTACCTCTTTTTATTGGTTTTATGCGCCTGAAAACAATGAAAATTGTCAATATTTTCTTACTTTCGTTTTCGGATAAAACAATCCTTATGTCCCCAGTAAGAGCAACTATTCTCGAGAAGATAAAGTTTCCTTTTTTAAGGATTGCATTGCTATGTATAATTTCTATTTCAATCTCAAATACTTCATCTGCTCAAGCTCCAGGAATGTTGGAATTTGAAGGAAAAACTACAAAAGATGGCAAAATTTTATCTGGCGCAACCGTTACTGTTTATAGAAACGGAACAATTGAACAAGAAAAAATAAAAACTGGAAAAAACGGTAAGTTTTCATTTTCATTAGTCTTTGGAACCGATTATAAAATCGCCTTTTCTTATCCTGGCTGTGCCGACATGCACGTAATGGTTTACACAGGTATACTTCCAAAAGAAAAAAACAATATTTTCCCGCTTTATGTTTTGGACATTCCATTTTTAGAAACTACAAACACTTCTGTTAGAATAACCAAATACAAGAATCCATTTACCAAAGTAATTTACGATGGTAAAAAAGGATTCATGGATGATGAAGCATATTTGGCTCAGTTCACTAAAGATTTATTAATAGATCAAGAAGAAATAAACAGGCTGCTTGCTGAAAAAGCGGCGAAGGAAAAAGCAGAGAAGGATAAATTGTTAGCAGCAGAAAAAGCTAAAAAAGATGCAGAAGAAAAAATAAAACTGGCCGCAATTGCAAAAGCTACTTATGAAGCACGATTAACGGCAGATGCAAAAGAAAGAGCGGCTGAACTTGCACGATTAAAAGAAGCCGCTAACAACAAAGAAGTTCCCGTTGACCAATCGATGGAAACAGAAGCCATTCGTTTACAACGTGAAAAGGAAGCAAAAAATTTAATGGCAAAAAAGAATAAAGAAATAAAAACAAATTATGAAAACGATCTTTTAAAGATGGTTGCTGAGAATGAACGTACAGCCAAACAAAAAGCATATGGTAAACAAAAAGATGCAGCACGAACAAATACTGTAATTGCTCAAATGCGAAAGGAAGCAGATGTAAAAGCAAAATCAGATAAACTTAGAGAAGAACAAAAATTAAAGAAAAAAGAATTACTTGCCAATCAACAACAGAAAAACAATGAAATACGCAAACTAGTTGAAGCTGCTGCTTTCGCCGAACGCTCCGTAAGAATAAGTAATGAAAAAACATTGCCCGATGTAAGAGGTTATACTCCAAAGGAAAGTCCGAATTTTGCAGTTACAGTTGATGAAGGAATGGTAAAAACAACTCGTACAACAACTGTAACTCAAGGAAAAAAAATGGATACTTATAGAAAAGAAACTTATTTCTGGGGAACAGTTTATTGTTATAAAAATGATATTGAAATTGCCGAATTAGTTTATAATAAAGAGATTGCATTTTTCTCAGCTTATCAAAATAAATAATGAAACAGATTAAAAAACATCAACTTGTATTCTATGCATTGCTACTGCAATGCTTGACACTCATAACTAATTCCGTTAAGGCACAAACCACCAGTTTTATTTATTACGGTGTTGAACAAGGATTGTCGCAATCGCAAGTTCAAGACCTTATGCAAGATGATGATGGAAACTTGTGGATAGGAACGCTTTCTGGATTAACAAAATATAATGGGCAAGAATTTAAAACATTTTCGAGAAAAGATTCTTTGGCGGAAGATTGGGTTACATCAATGTGTAAAGATAAAAAGGGAAATATTTGGATGGGACATTGGGCAGGTGGCGTTTCTATGTATAATAATAAAACAAAGAAAATTGAAAATTTAAATCTAGAAGAATACACTCGCTTTACAACAGTAACGACTATTATTCAAGATATCAATCAACGTTTTTGGATTGCAACAGAAGGAGCTGGAATTTTTGTTTATGACCCCGCAAACAAAACAATGATTTCATTAAATAAAAAAGATGGTTTAAGTAGCGACAATGTTTATGATGTTTGTTTGGATCAAAAAGGAAATGTTTGGATTGCAACGGATATTGGAATAACTATTTATGATTCAAAAAAAGACATTACATCATCTTCTTCCTATAGTAGTTTAAATACAGGAAATGGTTTGCATAGCAATAGAATTACAACACTTGCATTGGTAAACTACAACGAAATTTGGGTGGGGACTGCTGATGCTGGATTAATGGCGCTTATAGTGAAAGATGAGTTTAATGCAAAACTTCCAACCGAAGCAATAACTGGATTAGGAAATAGAGTAACGATGGCAGATGGCATTGGTGCCGATTTTATCAATTGTATTTACGAAGACAAAACGCATAATATTTGGATTGGAACAACCGGTGGTGGCGCAACTAAAATTAAACCTTACCCTTCTAAAGAAAGAACAGAAGCTATTTCTAAAGCCATCATTTATAACTACAATACAAAACAAGGATTAAATTATTTTAATGTAAATACTATTTTTCAAGATCGCGAAGGAGCTGTTTGGATTGGAACTGACATTGGATTAAATCAATATCGCGGTGAACGTTTTCAAATTTATGATGAGGGAGATTTGATCGTAAATAATTTAGTGTGGACAACCTTGTGTGATAAAGAAGGAAATATTTGGCTGGGAACGAATGATGGAATTTCAAAAATTACTTTTAGTTATTCTGCCATAAACAAAAAAGAAAATCACACCATTCAAAATTATTCTACTAAAGATGGTTTGCCGAGCAACGTTATTCTTTCTTCTTTTGAAGACAAAGATGGCAACTTGTGGTTTGGAACTGGCTTTGCTGGAGTTTGTAAATACAATAAAACAACAAACAAATTTGAATCTTATTCTACGGCTGATGGGTTAGCTGGCGATATGGTTTATGCCATAAGTGATGACAACAAAGGAAATTTATGGTTCGGAACAAAACAAGGCGCATCTAAATTTGATCTTGTTGCTAAAACATTTAGAAATTATTCTCTCGCTGATGGATTAGGTGGAAATAACATTTACAGAATATTTAAAGATTCCAAAGGAAATTTATGGTTTGGAGCTTTGGGCGGAAGTTTATCCATGTTTGATGGTTCTAGTTTCAAATCATTTGGTGAAGAAGATGGAATGAGGCATCGTTTTATTTTATGTATAAACGAAGATAAAAATCACAATCTCTGGTTTGGTGCTTATGGTGGTGGCTTGTACAAATACGATGGAAAAGTATTCACAAACTATACGGTAAAAGAAGGACTAACAACTGATTCACCTTATTCAATTATTGCTGATAACGAAAATCATATTTGGATTGGAAGTAGCAGAGGAATTGATCGTTTTGACGAAAAAAATTCTTCGTTTGTACATTATGGAAAAGCAGAAGGCTTTTTGGGAGTTGAAACCAATCCAAATGCCGTTTGTTTAGATGCTGAAGGAAATCTTTGGTATGGAAGCATCATGGGCGCTGTAAGATACAGTCCGAAAGAAGACAAACCAAATTCGGCTGAGCCAGTTACTTTCATAACGAGTTTAAAATTATTTATGAAGGATTTTGAATTCCCAGATGATGCTAGATTTAAATACAACGAAAATCATTTGACTTTTAATTTTGTTGGGGTTAGCTTAAACAATCCTGAAAAAGTAAAATATCAATATAAGCTAGAAGGGTTTGATAAAGATTGGCTTCCTGGTTATACAACGATAAATGAAGCGGTTTACACCAACTTGCCTCCAGGAACTTATACTTTTTTAGTGCGTGCATTTAACAATGATGGGACAGGAAACATCAGGGCTACAGAATACAAATTTCAAATTTCTCCACCATTTTGGCAAACTGCTGTGTTTTATGTTTTAGTATTCCTGTTTGCTGTCTTCGGATTATATGTATTTGACAAAATGCGAACACGCAAATTAAAAGTTGCGAAAAAATTATTGGAAGACAAAGTTGACGAACGCACGGAAGAGCTTGCAATTAAAAATGCAGAGTTAGCAGAAAAAAATAAAGATATTACTGATAGTATTCGTTATGCAAAACGAATTCAAGAAGCAATTCTTCCTCCTGCTAACGTAATTAAAAACTATTTCCCTAACTCGTTTGTGTTTTCAAAACCAAAAGATATTGTGAGTGGAGATTTTTATTGGCTAGATAAAAAAGAAGATGAAATAATGTTTGCTGCTGTAGATTGTACTGGGCACGGTGTTCCTGGAGCATTTATGAGTATTGTTGGTGCGAATATTTTAACTCAAGCGTTGAATGAAAGTAACGCAATTATTCCTTCTAAGTTTTTAGATAAACTAAACAAAGGAGTTAGCGAAACATTAAATCAAACTTCTGAAGACGCAAGATTACGAGACGGAATGGATATCGCCTTGTGTACAATTAATTTCAAAACAATGGAGCTGCAATATGCAGGTGCATACAACCCTTTGTTTTTAATTCGTGGAAAAGAATTAATTGAAGTACAAGCCGACAGCATTGCTATTGGAAGTTATACCGAAACGCAAACTCAAAACTATACCAACCACATTGTTCCATTAAAAAAAGGTGATACCATTTATATTTTCTCAGATGGTTATGCCGATCAATTTGGTGGTCCGGATGGTAAGAAATTTAAATTAGCACAATTCAAAACCATGTTATTAAACATGAATGGAGTTTCTATGGAACAACAACAAATTGCATTAGAACGTTCTATTGAAGAATGGAGAGGCGTGTTGCAACAAGTGGACGACATCTTGATTATTGGGGTGAGGGTATAGCTAAAAATATGCGCTATGTTGTAACAACAATCTGCCCCAAAATAGAGAGATTGTCGCTATAGAGTAGCGGGTGTAACTAAGTTATACAAGAATTCCCTTTGACATTAGTTGTATATAATAATCCCATTCATAAAATATTAACCTTTATATTAAATAAAAAACTAATATGAAATCATACACAATCAAATCTGCAACACTTTTAATTTGTTCAATTTTCATTTTATCCTTTCAGTCCTTTGGACAAATTACTGAAAAGAATTATCGAGTGTATTCTACCAAGCTTGGCAAAGAGGTTACTCTAAATGAGATAGTGGAAGAAATGAAAAACTATGATGTTCTATTCTACGGAGAAGAGCACAATGATTCTGTAACACACTATTTAGAAAATAAAATGTTTGAACTGCTTTATGCAAAATACAATTCAAACATTGCTGTTTCAATGGAAATGTTTGACAGAGATGTACAAATTGTTATGAATGAATATTTAAGCGGAAGCATTCGTGAGAAAAATTTTAATAAAGATGCTAGAATTTGGAGCAATTACAGAGACTATAAACCAATGGTTGAGTTTGCCAAAAAAAATAAACTAGATGTTATTTGTGCTAATGCTCCAAGTAGATACACAAATCTTTCAGGCAGAAAAGGACAAAAAGCATTGATGGAATTAAGTGCTGATGCAAAAAAATTCTTTGCCCCACTGCCATACGATACAGCAACTGGAAAATATTATGAAAAGTTAATGAGCCTTACGAAAAATGATGCAGCAACTCCAGTAGCTTTTGCAGATACTGCAAAAAAAGCGCCTGCTATGCCACCAATGGGAATGGGTGGATTTAATTTAGTAATGGGACAATCGCTTTGGGACGCTACAATGGCTTTTTCTATTTCAGAATACTTAAAAAAGAATGCTGGGAAAAAAGTAATGCAAGTAAATGGAAGATTTCACAGCGATGAAGGATTTGCAGTTGTAACACAACTAAAAAAATACAGTCCGAAAAAAAAATCGCTTATTATTTCTACCGGCTCTGATGATACTTTTCCAAACATTGATTGGAGCACTCACAAACAGAATGGAGATTATATTATTATTACGGATCCAAGTGTTCCTAAGACTTACAAAGACTAGTATTACATCCCCATATCACCACCGCCTTCAAACCCACCGTTGTTTTGTTTATCGGAACGAGATTTTCTAGCCTCCAACATTTTTCCAAATCGGTAGCTAAAAGTAAGTGTTGCTATTCGTGACTCTCTTTTACGCTCAAACTCCTGATAAAATGAAGGATCGTTGTCGCCAACAATTTGAAATTTTCGTGCATCTGTTAAATCGGTAATGCTCAAACTCAAACTTGCATTTTTGAAAATTTCTTTCTTCAAACCCAAATCCATCGTAAACACGGATTTCATTTCTCCTTGCAATGTTGCCATTGGTCCAGTATAATTAGCAGTAAACTGAATGTCCATGTTTTTCCAAATTCGCATGTTCGACAACAACTTAACAAGATAGCTTAAGTTTTCATTTTGCAAATCAGCTTGTACACCACCATCAATTTTTGTTTGGAAACCATTTGCACTAAATATGATGTTCCACCATTTAGCAATGTCAGTCTTTAAAATAAATTCTAATCCATACGATTGTGATTTGTCTAAATTGATAAATGTGATAAATGAGGCAGTACTATCGGAAATAATTTTATACCGTTGAACAACTCCATCCGTTTGCCGGAAATAAGCTGTAGCAGTAATTACACCTTTTGGAAAATATTTTAAGTAGCTTAACTCGTATGAATTAATATACTCAGGCTTTAAAAAAGGATTTCCATAACGGATGTTGTATGGGTCAGAATAATCTTTAAAGGGATTTAGGTTTCTTATATTGGGTCTATTTATTCGTCTGCTATAACTTATTTGAAATTCTTGTTCCTTTTTAAATTTTTGTGATAAGTGAACAGATGGGAATAGATTAAAATAATTGTTCGGAAATTTTTCATCCGTTGTAATAACTTCAGAGCTTGTGTTTGCCTGCTCTGCGCGCAAACCCAATTGATATCCAAAGTTTTTAATTGTTCCGGAAATTGTAGAATATGCAGCATAAATGTTTTCTATATATAAAAAATTGTTACTTAAATTAGTATCAATCATAAATTGCTCGTTTGAATAATCATACATGTCCGTCACAAAATCGCTTCCAATATTTCTTAAAGTAGTTTTTGCGCCCAACTCCCCTTTCATTTGTTTTTTCAATGCTTGAACATAATCCAGCTGAATGGTGGTAATAGTGTTTTTTGATTTTGTTACAGAATTTTGTTTGTATGGTTCATCATTTTTAAAATCATATTTCAAAGTATAGTCTCTCTCAACATAGCTCTCGCTTTTGCCACCAGTTGCATCAGAATAAGTTGCATCAACTATTAATTCTTGTTTTGGCTTAGCAAATGTTTTTCTATAATTTAAATTGTAGTCTATACTGGTTGGCGTTTCTTTTTCTTCAATGTCTCGGGAATAAGTTCCGGAAGAAACATCGTTATTATCAGCTTCATAAAAATTGGTTGTCTCATTTTTACTTTCCGACCCTGTATTGTACATCACTGAAATTCCAATTGTGTTTTTATCATTCAAATAAAAATCGGCCCCAGCTTTAATATTATTGGAAACCCCTTTATGGAAGGAGTTTGATTTTTGACGAAGAAAAAATGTTGTATCGCTTAAAAAGTTCTGACGCAGCGTAGAGCCACTTCCTGTTCTATTGTTGGAACGAAATCCATAATTCGCATACACATTCACTTTCGCGTTTTTGTAACTAAGATTCGCTGCTGCATTGTATTTATCTCCTGTACCGGCTCCAACACTCACAGAACCATTAAAACCTTGCAGCTTGTTCTTTTTAGTAATTATATTAATGATGCCGGACATTCCCTCGGGATCGTATTTAGCAGATGGATTAGTAATTAATTCTATACTCTCAATGCTACTTGCAGGAATTTGCTGTAAAATAGCTGCTCTACTTGTCCCTGTTAAACCTGAAGGTTTTCCATCAATTAACACAACCACATTTCCACTTCCTCGCATACTAATGTTTCCATCAAAATCTACAGATACACTTGGAATACTCTGTAAAACATCACTTGCAGATCCGCCTTCACTTACTATGCTCTTTTCTACGTTAAATATTTTTCTATCTATGCCTAATTGTAGTGTGCTTTTTTCTGAGTTGACTTCTACTTCTCCTAATTGTTCAGTACTGTTTTTTAATTTTATTTGGCCTAAATCAATTTCTGTTTCTTTTGGTCGTATTGAAATAGAGTCAATCACCAATTGTTTATATCCAATAAAATTTATTTTCATAAAATATCGTCCGAAAGGAAGTTCAGACAATTGAAAATCTCCTTTTATGCCTGCAACAACTCCAGTTACTAATGAGGAGTCTTTAATTTTATATAATGCGATAGTTGCAAACTCGACAGCTTGTTTGGTTTTATTATCTGTAACAATACCTTTTATTTTACCAATAACAGGAGCGCTTCCTCCATCTGACATTTGTCTGTTTTGAGAAAAGACAAATCCTGAAAAGAAAAGAAAAGAAAGAAAAAATACTACTTTTTTAAAAGACAAGGGGATCCGATTGTTTCGCGACAAAAATACGAATTAATGCACTTGTTGATTGGGAGATTCGACCAGTCAATGTTAAAAAAGTTTAATTTACGCCAGATTGGTGAGAAATGCTACGAGAAGAGTTCTTTGTAAGCTATCAATCAATATCGTCAAACTGAGCGCAGTCGAAGTGTAAGGGCGAGAACACATAATTGTGCTCACGACTCCTAACAGGGCGACCCCTGTGTCGTGGCAAGGGATGACGACTACGATTGAGAGAATTCTTTTAAAAAGCTTTTCTCTAAATTGCACAAATAAACAACTTATTCTCTCTCTTATTAAATATATTAAACAGCGAAATAAAATTCACATTCGCAATAATATAGTTCGTGTTTTTAGACTTGAACTCTTCTTCTATCGATAGTATTTCCAACTCTTTTAGTTCCTCTCTGTTTTGAAAACGAATGTATAACTTCATTTGGAAATCATACTCAATTTGTTTGATTCCATCTTCAATTTTATTATTCCCATTCAAAGCTTTCTTTAATTTTTTGTACGCATACTTGTAATCGTATGTTAATGCAGAAATATCAGACAAAACGGCACTTCCTGTTGGGTGACTTCCTGCTCCTTTTCCAACAAATGTTTGTTTACAAGAAAAAGCACCCTCAACCTCCACAGCATTTTACTCATACAAAACGTTGAACAACTCACTTTCTCTATCCACAAAATGAGGTAAAGAATAAACTCTAAATTTATCTCCCACTTTTTGTGAAACGCCTAACATTTTAATTCGCAATCCTCTTTGCTTTGCATATAAGATGTCATCGTAACTAATATTTTGAATTCCAGTATTAAAAATATCATTCGGATTTAATACAATTCCAAAAGCATGAACAGTCAATAAAAGTGTTTTGAATTTAGTATCAAATCCAGCAACATCCAACCAGGGCTCGCTTTCCGCAAAACCATTTATTTGTGCATCTTTCAAAACATCACCATAATCTTTGTTTTCTAGCTCCATGCGAGTTAGAATATAATTACATGTTCCATTTAAAATTCCCTTCACACTGCTTAATAGCTCGTTATCGTAATATTCCCCCAGATTACGAATAATTGGAATGCTTCCTCCAGCAGAACCTTCGTAGAGTATGGCAACATTGTTTTTTTCTTGCATCTGATAAAGCTCTTTGAAATATTGTTTTTTAATAAAACTTAAAATTCGCTTATTCTTATTGATTCATCAACCTTCTCTAATTTTCCCCTTCTCCATTTCTCTAATTTTAGAGGCGAAGCCCGCATTCCGTTTTTGATTTATTCACCCATCTTCCATTTCTGCCTTTCCCAGCTACATTAGAGTGAAAACAGCCAACTGAGCTATACCCTTGTGAAAGAAGAGGATGTTCTGCCAGCTTATCTTCAACTATGTATTCTTTCGCAATTTTTTCATTCTGATCAATCAATGGATAAAATTTTAGAATGCCATCTTTTTGTTCAAACACTTTTAAATTTTGCCGATGTGAATTTTGTGGCGCGGTAATTAAAAAAAGACTTCCCGTTTCTGGAAAGCCTTTTAAATAAATTTAAAATATATGTTGTTACAACAGGCTTTCCATAATTACACACACATCATACAGCACATCATTTGGCTGTTTGAAAGTGCTACCGTATATGTAAAGTTGTTGTTCATTGTTTCTTATTCTGCGACAAATATATGGCTCTATATTTTATACTTCCCAATTTATTTTTGTTTGTTTTGCCCTTATCAACGTTGACTAGCCTTTCAGGGGCAATATTTTAAAATGAAAGAATAGTAAATTTAATAGCCGCAACCATTAAATAAATAATTTTTTGTACGCTTCTATTTATATATAATATTATCTTATGCTATTGATATTCAACTATTTAAATATTACTTAGTGTTAAATTATTATTCAATTATACTGCTTTAAATGGCCTAAAAAATTCCGTTTTTCTATATTTTGTTTTGTAGTTATCTAATTTTACTTTATTTTTAATCATATATTTAATTATCAATATTTTATGATTTTAAAAAAATCACTTTTTGACTTAATAAAATCTCTTTCCGGCTCGGAGAAGAGATACATTCAATTATCGACTGAATTTAAAGAAGACAGCAATTATGCCCGCCTGTTTCTTTGTTATGAACGAATGCGCACTATTAATGAGAGTATTATTCAAAAAGAATTTAAAGAAGAGGCGATCTTAAATCAAATTCATGTAGCTGAAAACTACTTGTACAAAGCCATTTTGAAGTGTTTGCGAAATTTCCATTCAGATAGCAGCATCGAATTCGAAATAAAAAATCAACTCAACGATGTAGAAATTTTATATCGAAAAGGCTTGTATCATCAGTGTAAAAGCACTTTAAATCACCTCGAAAAAACTGCATTGAAGTATGAAAATCATTTTGTATTAATAGAAGTTTACAATTGGTATAGTGAGCTCCGTCAGGTAATGGCTGAAAACACGCCGTTTCCCGACCATGCGATTATTTTTCAAAATGAGTTGAACAGCCTCAATGCTCACAAAAATATCATCGAGTATAAAAAAATGTCTAGTGATTTGCTTTTAAATATGAAAAGTGAAAATAAAGATCAGATGCGGGAAATAGAAAAAATTATTTTTTCTTCCCTATTGCAATCCGAAGCAAAAGCAACCACATTCCGCTCTAAACTTAGCTTTTACCAAGTTCATGGAGAATATCAAACATTGAAAGGCGATATTGAAAAAGCGATTACATTTCAACAAAAAGTAGTTACACTTTTAGAAACAAATCCACATCAGATACAAAAGAAACCATTGTTTTATCTTATCTCGATGAATAACCTAGCGATAGGATTAATTAAAGCCGGGCAATTTGAAGAAGCCATCCGTGTAATTCAAAAATTACGAGCATCAACCAAAACATTCAGCATAAAAAACAGTATCGACTGGCAAACAAAATTATTTACTATCACCTCTTCGTTGGAATTGGATGTATATATTAAATCAGATGATTTTACAAAGGGAATTGAGCTAATTCCGCACATACAAGCCGAATTAGAGCGACCAAAGAGTGTAGGTCCTGCCGAGAAGCTACAATTTGAATTTGCTTTTGCGAGATTATTCTTTGGAAATAAAAAATATAAAGAGTCTTTGCGATGGATCAATAAATTATTGAACAATCCGAATAAAGAATCACTTTCTGATATTTATTGTTGTGCACGAATGCTTCAAATAATAATTTATTTCGAAACAAAAGATTGGGAAATGCTTCCGTATGCAATTATAAATACAACTCGTTATTTAAAATCAACTAAAAAACTCTACCGCTCAGAAACTGCTATGCTGGCTGCAATGCGGAAGTTAGAAGATGTAGAAAAACCAAAGGAATTACAGCAATTGAAAAAGTTAAGTGCTGCCTTCGAAGAAATTTTTACTGATAATTTAGAAAAAAACTTATTGGATAATTTCGATTTCTCGACTTGGGTGAGTGATAAAATAAAATTGCTTCAACCGGAAGAGAACTAAATCCGATTGAAAACCCCGAAGGGGTTCAATCCTACTAAGAAAACTCGACCCTTGCTCACATCCAACCCCGAAGGGGTTGAACTATCGGAATCGCCAACCATATTCAACCCCTTCGGGGTTGTGTGAAATCTTTCTTATATCTAGGCAAATAGAATTAAACCCCTTCGGGGTTTGTAAAAATAAAAAAGGTCAGGATAAATTCCCGACCTTTTTGCTGAGTAATAAATGAGAAACTACTTAATCACCACTTTCCCAATACCAACAACACTTTCAGAAGTATATATCTTATAAAAATAAATTCCGTTTTCTAATCCCTCTCTGGAAATTTCAAATTGTTTTTCAGAAATTCCATTTTTTGATTTTACTTTTTTACCTAAAACATCTGTTAATTCGAAAGAATAAGTTTCATTTAATTTGTCTGATTCTATCACAAAAGTTGTGTTATCTGAAAAAGGATTTGGATAAACATTTATATTTCCGCTTTCGTTTGATTGTGCCTCAATTGCTGTAGCCATCGAATAGGTATTGATTGCAGTATTCGTAATCACTGCTTCGTTGAAATCAAAATAAATAAATACTTTGTTTTCAATTACTTCTCCGTAAACTGGAGTGTTCAATTTCGAAATTCTGAATTGCACATGTCCATGACTTCCTGCTTCATCACTAGTGCTATCAGGCAGCATAATGTTATCAAACTTCCAACGAATTACATTTCCCGGTAAAAATTCGACAACGTAAGGATGGCTTGAATTCAACATTTCGAAACTCATTAAATCTAACATAGATGAAATTGTATCTGTTACTTTAATGTTTACTGCGGGACCAGTTCCTGTATTTTGAAATTGAACCAAATAAGTGAATTCTGTTTCAGATAAAGGAATATCACCTGTTACACCTATGCCTGCAGGAGAAACCGTTTTAGCATTTGGATCAAAAGAGCCCGTAATTATTCTTGTATAAACGTAAGAGTTACACCCTGGGTTAATATCTGTCCCATTTGTTACTGATGCATTTACATAAGCAATAGCAGCCGTTCCTAATACTGCTGTAGGAGGAGTATAAAATGTAGCACTAAAAATTTGCATAGAACCAGGAGGCAATAAAGTATAATTCCAAAAAACGGTATCGCCAGAAACACTTGTTGCTAATGGCGTTGACGATACATAACTAGTGATCGTTGGTAAAACCAGATAAACAACTCCTGTTGCAGGCTGAGTGCCATAGTTATTTAAGTATACATTGTAGAACCCATTAAATCCGGGAACTATTCCATTGCTATATGCGGAGACACAAACATCATAAATTGCAGGAATTACATATGCAAAATTATTATTTATACTCGTGCTACCGGCTGTAACATTTACAGAATAAGAATTCGTACATGTAGCTTCTAAATTAGAAATGTTCGTGTATGGAGTAACGGTGTAACTTCCTGTAGGGACTAAAATGCTATAATCACCAAATACATTGGTGTAACCCCAATATGTACTCGTGCCGTTTGTTGCACTAACAAAGTAACCTGATAGTGCAAAGTCCAAAACACTTAGATCGCGAATACAATCTAAGTCGGTATCGCCATAGGTGGACCCTGTAATGTATCCGTAAGGTGAGAGCGTGGTTACGGTATAATAGAATGTTGCACAATCACCATTATTGTCCGTAATGGTAACACTATATGTTCCTCCTCCCAATGAAAAGAGATCTTCAGTGGTGGCACCATTGCTCCACAAGAAAGTAAAGGGTGGAGCAGATCCAAAAACGTTGAGATCGATGGAACCGTTGTTAAGCCCAGATCCTGTTTCATTTGTAACAACAGCAGAATCAGAAACGCTTCCGGAGTTGATTGTAGTGACAATCACAGTATAAATTCCAGAGCAGCCGTTTGAATCAGTAACGGTGGCGATTAATGTTCCTGAACAGATACTGGAAAAGTTTCCATTTGTCTGCTGAGGGTAGCCGGTAAGATCATACAAGTAGGGTGGAATTCCTCCCGACTCCATTACCGTTACTGTTCCATTGCATCCAGAAACGCAAACAGCTGGAGTTGAGCTTGCGGTAACTATCACAGTGCTGGATGTTGGTACATTTGCAATTGAAGTGGTTGTGCATCCACCAGCATCGGTAACCGTTATAGTGTAATTTCCTGTACAAAGAGCGGAGATGCTTGGTGTTCCGTCACCCGTTGGTGTCCCTGGGGTCCAATCATAAGTATACGGTCCGGTTCCTCCTGTAGGAGTTACATTCGCAGTGCCATTACAAACGGTGCACCCTGCGGGTGTAGCGCTAGTCATTGCTATCAATCCTCCCGCATTAGGAACTACTGCTGTAGCTGTGGCAAAACATCCATTAACATCAGATAGCGTAACGGTATAGGTCCCGTTGCACAATCCAGTTGCTGTTGGTGTAGTACTAAAGCCGGGAACCCAATTGAATACATAGGGTGGAGCACCGCCTGAACCCGTAGCTGTTACGCTGCCATTGCAGACTCCGCAGCTGGCGGGAACAATTGATCCGACTGTGACTGTAACGTTAGGATTTACAGTGATAGTAAAGGTCATTGGCGGGCCAACGCAACCCATCATGGTTGCCGTTACAGTAATTGTTGACGTGATTGGTGAACCACTTCCGTTAGTTGCTGTGAAAGCAGGTAAGCTTGACGTTCCGGATGCAGCCAAACCAATTGCAGTGTTCGAATTTGTCCACGTAAAAGTGCTTCCTGCAGGAGAACTGGAAAATGTATTGGGAGGAAGAACTGTTCCTGCGCAGACAGTGATGTTCGGTTCAGAAATAACGATAGGTAAAGGATTTACTGTTACTGTTGCAACAGCCGTTCCTGTACATCCTAATGACGAACCGGTGACAGTATAAGACGTGGTTGTAGCTGGGTTAACTATTATTGGGTTTGACGTTGCCCCTGTGCTCCAGATATATGTCATTGCACCACCCGAAGCAAAAATCGTAAAAGGATTTCCCGTACATGTACTTCCGGAATTTGCAACAACTGAAGGATTTGGATTCACTGTAACTGCGCTTATTGCTGTTCCTGTGCATCCGTTAGCATCAGTAACTGTAACAGTATAAATTGTTGTGGTTGGAGGAGTTACTGTAGGATTGGAAATTGTTGTACTGCTTAGCCCTGATGCCGGTGACCATAAATAGGTATAACCCGAAGTTCCACCCGTTGCATTTGCAAATAAAGACGCTGCCATTCCAGAACAGATTGTCGGAGAATTTGCTGTAACAGTTACCAAAGATGGCTGAGTTAAATTTAAAGTATATAATGCAGTACTCATATCACTGCTATCAATAGCTGTAACGATATATGTTCCTGCACACAAACCAGTAATATTTGCTCCTGCTCCTGTATAACTTGAAGGACCCGTCCAAGTAAAACCATAAGGACCAATACCACCAGATGCCATTGCAGTAGCAGAACCATTACATAATCCATTACAAGTAGGACTGGTTCCTATAGCTGTTGCAACGTGACCCGCTGCGAATATTGATGTAACACTTGAAAATACAAGTAAAGAGGATAGTAGAATTTTTTTCATAATAAAAAATATAATTGAACAATGTTTGTTTAATAAGTTTTGAATCGAACACTGTTTGAGAATTGGAGTAAACGCGTTCTTTGTTATAGATGTTTAAAAGGAGTGATTAGTTGCATTGGAGAATTTTACCTCTTCAAGAAACAAAAAACACACCCCTGCCCCTCTCTAGAGGGGAATGAGTCATCAACAATAAATTGCTTAAATGAATTACATTGACATTCTACTCTGCATTCCAATTGTTTGGGGCCTTTACAAAGGGTTTACCAAAGGACTTGTGATTGAAGCAGCAACCTTAGTTGCTTTCGGCTTGGGCGTTTGGTGCGGCATTACCTTTTCGGATTACGTCGCGCAAAAAATGACAGAACATTTTGATTGGCATTCTCCTTATTTGCCTATCATTTCATTTGCATTTATTTTTTTACTCATAATCGCTTTTGTTTTTCTGGTTGCCAAAATGATTCAGAAAATGGTGGAAGGAGTTGCATTAAGTGCGGTCAACAAAATTGGTGGTGCTATTTTCGGAGCATTAAAATTTGCATTGATGATGAGTGTCGTTATTTTTATGATTGATGCAATTGAAGAAAGCTACCCGATGATTTCCTTTAAAACAAAAGAAGAATCATTGCTATATAGACCTGTCGGAAAAATTGCACCATTTCTTATTCCCGCATTGGACAAAAGCAAAGTAGCTGCGATGATGCCAAAACCGGAAGATGCTAAAATAAATATTGAAGTGGATGCGAAAGATCTTCGTCCGGTGGAAGTAAATGTGAAGTTGAAAGAGTGATTCGCATCCTCCCCCTGCCCCCTCGGAGAGGGGGATATGTTCCGAAACAGAATTTATCCAAAATAAAAAAAAGACCCACATTTCTGCGAGTCTTAATACTTGATACCTGATACCTGATACCTGATACCTGATACTTGATACTTGATACTTTTTATCCTGCCAACGCTTCTGCTCCACCAACAATCTCTAAAATTTCGTTTGTGATTGCAGCTTGACGCGCTTTGTTATATGTTAATTTCAATTCTTTAATTAATGCTCCTGCGTTATCAGTTGCTTTGTGCATTGATGTCATGCGCGCTCCGTGTTCAGCTGCGTGTGAATCCAATAATGCTTTGAACAGCTGTGTTTTTAATGAACGTGGAATTAAATCGGCAACGATAAATTCTTTGCTTGGCTCAAAAATATATTCTCCTGATTGTTTTTTATTTGTTACCGGAGGGGCTTGAACTGGCAAGTATTGTTCAGTCGTAGTAATTTGTACAGCAGCATTTTTAAATTGATTGTAGATCAATTCTACTTTGTCAAATTGTCCCTCAGCAAATACTTGCATGATTTTTTCTGCTACTGGTGCAACATTCACAAATGTTAATTCATCATACAATTCGTTTAATCCGCGAGGCATATCCGAACCAATGATTCCGTATTCTGTTTTCTTAAAGTAATCGTTTGCTTTTTTTCCGATACACAATACACTTACATTGTATCCTTTGTAATCTTCACGAGCCAATTTACTAGCTGCTTTCAACACGTTTGCATTAAATCCTCCACACAGTCCGCGATTTGATGTAATCACAACTAACAATACATTTTTAATCGGACGTTGTTTTGAATATTGTCCATCTGAACTATCCAAACTTGCACTTAAGTTCTCCAGAATTTCTTTCAACTTACTTGCATACGGGCGCATTTGTGTGATTGCATCCTGAGCTCTACGCAACTTAGCCGCACTCACCATTTTCATAGCGCTTGTGATTTGTTGTGTTGAACTTACAGATACTATTCGGTTACGAACCTCTTTTAAATTTGCCATCTTTTACAATTGGTGATTTGTTGATTTAGTGAATTAGAGAATTTTTATTTCGCAATACGAATAAAATCCCTCCTCCAATTTTCTACTTCTCCAATTCTCTAATTTTTATTTATAGTTTGCAGATAAATCTTTTGCCACTGCTTCCAACACGTTTGTGATTTCGTCAGTGAACTTTCCTGCTTTTAAATCGTTCAAAATATTTTTATGTTTTGCTTCTAAGAATGCAATGTATTCTGCTTCAAATTCCTTTACTTTATTGATTGGAACGTTACGCAATAAACCTTTTGTTCCACAATAAATAATTGCAATTTGTTGCTCAACACGTGCCGGAGAAAATTGTGCTTGTTTCAAAATTTCCACGTTACGTGCACCTTTATCCAAAACTGATTTTGTAGCAGCATCTAAGTCAGAACCAAATTTAGAGAAAGCCTCTAACTCACGGTACTGTGCTTGATCCAACTTCAATGTGCCAGCAACTTTTTTCATTGATTTAATTTGAGCGTTACCACCCACACGTGATACAGAAATACCTACGTTGATTGCTGGACGAACACCTGCATTGAATAAGTTCAACTCCAAGAAAATTTGCCCATCTGTAATTGAAATTACATTTGTTGGAATGTATGCAGAAACGTCACCCGCTTGTGTTTCAATGATCGGTAAAGCTGTTAATGATCCACCACCTTTTACAATTCCTTTAATAGAATCTGGTAAGTCGTTCATGTTTTTTGCAATCTCGTCATTCGAGTTAATCTTTGCAGCACGTTCTAATAAACGACTGTGCAAATAAAATACGTCACCAGGATAAGCTTCACGTCCTGGGGGTCTACGTAACAACAAAGAAACCTCACGGTAAGCAACTGCTTGTTTTTATAAATCATCATAAACAATTAATGCTGGACGACCAGAATCTCTGAAGAACTCACCAATTGCTGCACCTGCGAAAGGAGCGTAGAATTGCATTGGAGCAGGATCTGATGCTGTTGCTGCTACAATTACTGTATAAGGCATTGCACCATTCTCTTCCAATACACGTTGAATATTCGCTACAGTCGAACCTTTTTGTCCGATTGCCACATAAATACAGAATACAGGATTTCCTGCTTCGTAAAATTCTTTTTGATTAATAATTGTATCAATCGCAACTGCCGTTTTTCCTGTTTGACGGTCACCAATGATTAACTCACGTTGTCCACGACCGATAGGAATCATCGCATCAATCGCTTTCAATCCAGTTTGTAATGGCTCTGTAACTGGCTGACGGTAGATAACACCCGGTGCTTTGCGCTCCAATGGCATTTCGTATAATTTACCTGTGATTGGACCTTTTCCATCAATTGGGTGACCCATTGTATCTACAACACGGCCTAACATTCCTTCACCAACTTGTAATGAAGCAATTTTTCCCGTACGTTTTACAACATCCCCTTCTTTAATATCGTTTGATGAACCAAGTACAACCGCACCAACGTTGTCTTCTTCAAGGTTCAATACAATTCCTTTTAATCCACTAGCGAATTCAATTAACTCTCCTGATTGAACTTTTGAAAGTCCATATATACGAGCGATACCATCACCTACTTGCAATACGGTTCCAACTTCTTCTAATTCCTGCTCCGATTTGAAACCAGATAATTGCTGTCTTAAGATTGCAGATACTTCTGCCGGTTTTACTTCTGCCATTTTATTCTTGGTTGTTAGTTGTTTGTTTTTTGTTGTTAGTACAAATTCGTAATCATCAATTAAACGTTACCCTGAGCGGAGTCGAAGGGCGTTATCCGTAACTAAATTTCTTTTATAAACGGGTTTTCATTAAAGCTTCGTTTCAACAAATTCAATTTTCTTGCAATGCTTGCATCAATTTGATTGTCTCCTACACGTAAAATAAATCCTCCAATAATGTTTTTGTCGATTTTTTCTTCTAATACTACTTCACTTGCACTTGCACCTTTTACAATCTCCATTACTTTTTTGCGAGTTGTTTCATCTAATCCACTTGCAGAAGTAACTACTGCTGTTAAGATTTTCTTTTTCTCTTTGTATTGATTCACAAATTCTGTTGCAATTTCTGCTAAATAGATTTCTCTTTTTTTCGCAGTAATTAATTGAATGTATGCGTCTGTAATTTTATTTAATTTTCCAGCAAATATTTCTTTTAAAACAGCTTGTTTTTTATCTGTTTTAATAATCGGACTTTTTAAGAATGTTACAAAATCGTGATTTGATTTACACAAATCAGCGATTGTTTTCATATCACCATACGCTTTTTCCAGCGCACCTTGTTCTGTTGACAGGTCGATGAATGATTTTGCGTATCGTGATGCTACTCTAGTTCCTTGCATTTTTTTATCGTTGTTGGTTATTGGTTGTTGGTTGTTAGTGCTCCATCAACTAACAAACTATCAACTAACAACTAATTTAAGTTAACGTCTTTCAATAAAGTATTTACTAAACTCTTTTGTTTTTCGTCAGATGATAATTCTGATTTCAAAATTTTCTCTGCGATTTCAATTGATAAAGTAGCAACTTGATTTTTCAATTCAGTGATAGCTGCCATTTTTTCGTTTTGAATATTTTCGCGAGCGATGGTTAACATTCTTTCTCCTTCTTTTGTTGCAATTCCTTTTGCATCAGCAATCATTTTTTCTCTGATTTCGCGTGCGTCTTTCAAAAGTAAATCACGCTCGTTTCTTGCATCTGCTAAAATTTTCTCATTGCTTGATTGCAAAGCTTTCATTTCTTCTTTTGCTCTTTCAGCTGAATCCAATGCACTTTGAATAGATGCTTCTCTTTCGTGCAACATATTCAAAATTGGTTTCCACGCGAATTTTTTAAGGATTAACATAATCAATCCGAAAGAAATTACCATCCAAAAAATAAGACCAAATTCGGGTTTTACTAATTCCATGTTTTAAAAATTATAAATGGTGAATTATAAATTATAAATTTTTGATTCGTTTTAAAAATCAGTAAGCAACCAACCGTTGCTTACTGATAATTTGTTTTCTTACTTCAAGAAAATAACTAGAAGTCCGATTACCATTGCGAAGAAAGCAGCACCTTCAACAAGAGCAGCCGTCAAAATCATATTTGAACGGATGTCGTTGATAGCCTCTGGCTGACGAGCGATAGATTCTAACGCTGATCCACCAATACGGCCAATACCAATTCCTGCACCTACTGCAGCTAAACCAGCACCTAAACCAGCGATACCGTAACCGATACCAACGTTAGCCCCTGAAGCAACTGCATCTAATAAAATTGATGATAACATATTGTTTTGTATTTATTCTCCTCTGATTTAATAAGCTGCCAAAGGAATTCAGCTGTAATAACCTCTCCCCGACCCTCTCCTTGAATGAAGGAGAGGGAGGAGTTTTTATTTATTTAAAAGTTTCTACTATGATCAAGATCATCGTGATGATTATGCTTATCGTGTCCTTCATCAATTGCAGAACCGAAATACATTGCTGCTAATAATGTGAATACATAGGCTTGTAAAAAACAAACTAGCAATTCTAACATTCCCATAAAAATGGTGAACGCTACCGAGAACACTCCAACGCCCCAACCTAATCCTGTATTCATTTCAGCAAAGATGAAAATCAAACTAAAGAATGACAATGCAATGATATGACCTGCTAACATGTTTGCAAACAATCGAATCATCAATACAAATGGTTTCAAAAACATTCCGAAAATTTCAATCGGTGTTAACAATACCAATACTCCAATTGGAACTCCAGGCATCGCTAAAATATGTCTCCAATAATGTTTATTTGCTGTAACAACAGTTATGATAAATACAATTGCTGCTAACACCATTCCGATTGCAATGTTACCTGTAACGTTTGCTCCACCTGGAATGATTGGAATTAATCCTAACAAGTTGTTGATCCAGATAAAAAAGAAAACTGTTAATAAAAAAGGCATGTATTTGTGGTATCTTTTTTCTCCGATTGCTGATTTAGCAATGTCGTCTCTAACAAAAATAATCAATGGTTCTAGTAAACCTTGCATACCTTTTGGAGCTTGCCCTGGATTGCGTTTGTACATTTTTGCTGCAGAAATAAACATCCAAAGCATCAATGCAAAACTCACAAACATTGCTAATACGTTTTTTGTAATAGAGATGTCCCAAAGTCCGTGTGTTACTTCTTCGTTCACTGTTGCATGGTGTGCATCCACTTGCTCCATTTCATCAACAGCAACAATGTGATTTTTCTCTAACATATAACCATTGTAGGTTTTATGTCCGTGCTCAAATTTGTTAGAAAGAAAAACAGAAAGACCTCTTTGAGAAGAGTAAAGAATAACAGGAAGTGGAAGAGAAATAGAATGCTCACCTTCTCCGGCAATGTGCCAATCGTGAGCGTCTGTGATATGTCCGATGATTAATTCACCAGCGTTAAATTTTTTTTCTCCGTGATTCTCATGCTTATCTAAAGGAGCAACTTCAACCGTTTTATCTTTATCTATGGGTTCGTAAGCAAATACCGAAAAGCTGGTAAAAAGCAGTACAAAAAGGAGTGAAAAATGCTTGAAAATATTGATTCTATTCGCCATTACACAAAATACGTTACACTGTTTTTCAAATTCGGGTGCAAATCTAGATAATTAAACCCGACATTTAAAATAAAAAACACCTTTTTTTTGATGATTTCTATTAATAGGAAAATGTGTGTTATAAAGGGTTGGAAATGGGCGACAAAATTTTTACTTTTTGAAATGTCGCATAAGCGTAACTACCTCAAAGCCACTATAAAAAAAGTAGGTGATGAGAAAGCAAATTATGAAACCTTGAGCAGTTTCACGGTTGGTTAATCCATAAGCTAAAATAATGACTAAATAAGCGAATAATTTCATGGCTGTCGTTCCCATAAAATAGGTCACAAATTTTCTTGGGTCTTGATTGGCTGCTCTTACCAAAATTATATGAATCATTGCTGTGGTAATGACAAAAAAGAGCAAAATGAGCCAATATATTTTTGTTTGGAAGTGAATGGAAGCAAAATGCTGCCAAGCAAGCAAAATACCAAGAACAACTAATGAAAATACCGCGAGTTTAATAAAAAAGGGACGGAAAGTTGAGAGCATTTTATTTTTTAATGAAGTCTTTAATGAAAATATAAATAGCCAGAAAAACAGAAGCCATTGCTAAAACAAGCGTAAATATTGGGAATTTTAATCCTAGCCATTCATCTACCTTAACGCCACCATAGGTTCCACCACCCATAATAGCCGCCATTTTTATTCCCATTCCTGAATACTTCAGGTAGGTATTAGGCAGTTTTTTCGGTAAGTTGGGTTGTTTCTGTTCGCTCACCTTTTATGTCTTTTATAACTCCACCCATACTACAAGTACCTGTAAAAGTTGCACCTGGTTCAATCGCTATTTTGTTGGTGATAATATCCCCGCTTAATTTAGAAGAAGCTTTTAATGCCAATAATTCAGCTACACCAATTTTTCCTTTGATGGTTCCTGAAATATCGGCATTCTGACAAATTATTTCTCCTTCAACAAACCCAGAAACACCAATTACCAGTTTCCCTTTTACGTTTATTGAACCTGTCAATGATCCATCTATACGCATATCGCCATTTGTAGTGATATCGCCTTCAATGCTTGTTCCAGCACCAATTAGATTTACTGACTGGCTGTCTGATTCGTTATTTTTTGCCATTTTATTGAACATTTTATTGAACATTTTAATGCTTTTTTCCTCTTTTTTGTGTAAAACTAGTCAATTTTCATCAAAAACACCAACTTATTTGAAGTTTTGAGTAAAAAACTGCTCATAATCACTTATGTTTTTGTCTTTGTAAAAAATGGTATAGTTGTCAGCTGAAATCACAAAGGTCTGATAGCTGCCTTTTTCTAAATCTGTAAAGAGTTCTTTTTTAGCAACAAGAAAATCAAAATAATCCATGGCTTTATCTTTTCCTTCAAATGTTTTTACGTTTACCATTTGATGTGTAATGTCTAAAAATATACTTGAAATAGAAATATCTGCAGTGCTAAACATTTGAGTGTGAAAATCAGAAAGTTTTGTTTTGAATTTATTTAAATCCCCTTTCCCGTTTTCAACTACAATCAAACAATAATATTCACCATCTTCATTAAATATAAACTTTACAGAATCTTTTGGAACTTCTGCAGCAACTGTAGAATCAATGGTTGTAACTGTAACAGGATTTTTTTGTTTCTTTATCATGTCCAACATTTCCTGTGCTTTTTCTTTCACTGGATCTTTCGGATACTTTACTGTTACTTGCGTTAAAGCATTTTCAAAAGCTGTGATGTCTTGTGTTCTTCCAATACAAAGTGCCTTTACAAAACTAAACTGAGGCATTAAATTACTTTTAGAATACAAAGAATCGGCACGCATACAATTCGCATAAGCTTGTGTGTAATTTGTAGCTGAGTATAATTGATACGTTTCTGTATAAAACTTTTCTACCTGACTTTTGCTAGCTGCGATATCTGCTGCGTAACTCGGATTTCTAATAATGGTTGCATAATCCGAATCAGGATAATCTTTCAATAACTTATCTTTATAGTAATCCGATTTCGGTTGATTGCTCATCGACAAATAAATACGATACAACTGATAGTAGGTTGTAAGCTTGTATTTATTTTCTGGGAAACGATGCAACAATTCTTCAAATGATTCAACCGATTTTTGATTGTTCAATAATTGTTCTTTATAAATAGAACCCACATTATAAAATGCTTCTACAATTCTAATATTCGATTTTGCAAAAGCATCAGAAGTTAATGGAATATTTTTTAAGTAGTAATTTTTATCCTTTTTGTTTTTTGTTCTTGAAGCTAAGGAAGTTCCACCGTTAAGTGTTTGAGCCGAATCGCTTAAATCATTCACCTCTTCATCCAAAATAGACGTACTTACAACATCTTTTTCACTTCTTCTCCAATTGTCTTCCAACTTACGACTTCCCCACTTTTTAGTAAATGCTCCTGCTCCAAAACTAACCGTTGCTGGATTGTAAAAATACCAAGCACTTGAACCAGCATTTGTGTTTTCGTTTGTTGTTGTAGCTATATTATTTTGTGCGTTCGTTAATTGAAATAATTTTTCTTCTTCTTTTCGTTTTTCGTCTTCTTCAATTTTTGAAATCATTTTTTCAATCGTCTTTTCGCGCTCCGCCTCACTCATTTTTCCTAAACGTTGCAAACTATCTTCAAGAATAATTACATTTAAATTTCCCACTAATGATGTTAAGCTTTTTTTCTTTTCATCAATCACGGCATAATCAACATAGTCTTTTGGTAAAAAAGACATTGTACTATCATAATTCGATTGAGCATTTTTGTAATCTGGTTTTTCAAAATAAATATCAGCACGTTTTAAATATGAAAGTGCTTTTTGAGTATTGTTTGAAGTACTCGCCTTTATCGACTTTCCCAAGTAAGTTAATGCAAGCGAATCATTCTTTTCTTTTACAGCGATGTCTGCTAAAGCATAATAAATTTGATCTTGAAATTCAATATTTTTATCGTCTCTCAACATTTTACTCAACTGCTTTTTGATGATTTTACTTCCACCTGCGCTAATATCATAAAACTTCGCACGATTGATTTGTGCGTTAAAAGCCATGTCGTACGAAGGATGTAATCCCGGAACCAAAGAATAATATTGAGAAGCTTTTTTGTTGTCTCCTAGCTTCTCATACACTTGAGCAAGCACATAAGTATATCGTGCTTTGGTTGTTTTTTTACGAGTTAAAGCAATTGCTTTAGTTAAATGTTTTATAGAAGCATTATAGTCTTCACGCTTAATATGATAGTCTGCTGTTACTGCTGCTAACTCTCGTTGAAAAGATCTGTCTGTTGGAAAATCAGTTGCGTTTCTAATTTCATCTAAACTCGCTTCTGTCAATGAATAACTTCCAATTTCGTTGTTTGTTCGCATCATCCAAAGCATGCCTGTGTATTTTGCTTCTGGATTCGGATAAATTTTTGAAACATATTCAAATGCTTCTAGTGCAGAAAACAAATCGCGTTTATAAAAATGCGCCTTACCAATCAAAACATAATTTTCATCAATCCATTTACAAGCATTCGGAATTTCTTTTTTAGATTTTCTTTCTGTGATAGTGTGACGCTGGATTACAATGGACGATTTTTTTATTGTTTTATCAAAATCACTATAAAAGGTTTTGGAAGTTGTGTTATTGGTGTAGATAAATAGAGGAATAATTTTAGAAAAATCGTCTTTGCTAACTTTCTCGATTTTTTTTACTGTTTCTTTAATGTTCTCGTTTGAATAATAATATCCATTAAAACGAGCTGTCATATTATGCCAGCCACGATGAATAAAAGTATTTTTGTTTGTTTTGCAGCCATTTAATAACAGCGCAAGACAAACAAAAAGGATTAAACTGAAATAATAATTACTCTTTTTTTTCATTCTTCTTTTGAATTTCTACAGATAAAAATGCTTGAGCTCCAACTCGGCACAACACTATATAACTGCAGAATGGCAAAAATATTTTATTTTTCTCTAAAAACAACACAAAATACTAATAATTCCGCAATAAGCATCAGTATTTATACCGATTCTTAATTCAAAATACTCCAAAGGATATTTTGAATTTTAGAATGGTTATGCCGCATTGATAAGCACTGAAAGTTCTGATTTGAAGCCTAGTCACATTCTTGAACATCGGCATACACCTCTTTTAACCAAAAAAATTTGCGATATTTGTGGCTTCTATGAGCGAACAAAAGGAAAATAAAAAAAGTTTTTTGAAGCGTTTACGTCACCGCTACCGATTGGTGGTAATGAATGACGACACGTTTGAAGAAAACTTCTCGCTTCGCTTAACGCCGCTGGGATTATTGATTTTGTTGAGCTCCGTAACCATCGTAATGGTAATGTTGGTGACTTCGCTTATAGCCTTTACGCCTCTTCGAGAATACATTCCCGGTTATGCCGATGTTGGAATGAGAAGAGAGCTCATTAACCTTGCGATGCGCTCCGATTCTCTTGAACAAGCACTTATTGAGCAAAACATGTTTAATGAAAATATTACCAATGTTTTAAGTGGAAATATAAAATCCGACACCGCTGGAAATCGCCCCGACAAAAGCAAAGAATATGAAAAATTAAAATTGAATGCATCGCAAAAAGAAGCATTGTTAAAAGAGAATATTGAGTCGCAAGACATGTACAGCTTAGCTTACGGAGCAGAAAGCAACAAAAACGGAATTAGTAATTTTTTCTTTTTTACTCCAATAAAAGGTGTTGTATCGGAACAATTTAAGAGCAAAGATCGCCATTACGGAGTTGATATTGTTGGTCCAGAAAACGAACCAATTAAAGCAACATTGGATGGAACGGTAATTTTAGCCACTTGGTCATCCGAAACAGGTTATACAATTACTGTTCAACATACCAACAATCTTATTTCTGTTTACAAACACAATTCGGTATTATTAAAAAAAGTAGGTGATTACGTGAAAGCGGGGGAAGCAATCGCCATTATTGGTAATTCTGGAGAGCAAACAACTGGTCCGCATTTGCATTTTGAATTGTGGTATAACGGAAGTGCTATAGATCCCCAGGGGTACATGGTCTTCTAGGTTACGGATAACGAATTATTACGAATTTACAAATCTGTGTGTGAAAAATTAAGCACAAAGACACTTTGTACTCTAAGAAAAATGAAAATAAAAACTAAGTGCCCTTAGTGCCTTAGTGGTAAAAAATATGTCAGAGAAAAATAACATAGCGATACTTGGTTCGACTGGTTCTATTGGAACTCAGGCGCTCGATGTTATTCGTGCTAACAAAGATGCTTTTACGGTTGAGGTGTTAACTGGCAATGGGAATGCTGATTTGCTTATCAAACAAGCTATTGAGTTTGATCCCAATACGGTTGTAATTGCTGACGAAAGCAAATATCAATATGTAAAAGAAGCTTTGGCTTCTCACGATATCAAAGTGTTTGCGGGAAATAAAGCGATTGCTGAAGTTGTTCAAATGGATAGTATCGACACTGTTTTGGCTGCTATTGTTGGATACGCGGGTTTAGAATCAACATTGTCGGCAATCAATGCAGGAAAACAAATTGCTTTAGCAAATAAGGAAACGCTTGTTGTTGCTGGTGATTTGGTAACAAAACTTGCCAAAGAAAAAGGCGTGAATCTTTATCCTGTTGACTCAGAACACTCTGCCATCTTTCAATGCTTGGCTGGGGAATTTCACAATCCTATAGAAAAAATTTATTTAACTGCTTCTGGCGGACCGTTCAGAGGAAAAGATAAAACGTTTTTAAGTACAGTAAAAAAAGAACAAGCACTCAAACATCCAAATTGGGAGATGGGCGCAAAAATCACTATCGACTCTGCATCATTGATGAATAAAGGCTTAGAAGTGATTGAAGCAAAATGGTTGTTTGGTTTGAAACCTGAACAGATAGATGTGATTGTACATCCGCAAAGCATTGTGCACTCCATTGTTCAATTTACAGATGGAAGCATGAAAGCTCAGATGGGTTTGCCTGATATGAAGCTACCAATTCAATATGCGATTGGTTATCCCAACAGAATGAAATCTAATTTCCCTCGTTTTGATTTTTTAACGCATCCACAACTTACCTTTGAGCAAGCAGATACAAAAACATTTCGTAATCTTGCACTTGCGTTTGATGCTATGAACAAAGGAGGAAATGCTCCTTGTGTTTTAAATGCTGCAAATGAAATTGCAGTAGCTGCATTTTTAAAAGATAAAATTGGTTTTTTACAAATGAGTGATGTTGTAGAAAAATGTTTGCAAACCGTTGCTCACATTGCCAAACCAAGCTATGCGGATTATGTGGAGACGGATAAAGAAACAAGAAGAATTGCAGAAAAATTAATTTAAGATTTTAAACAAAAAAGAATGTTTGTACAAGTAGCACAATTTATATTAAGTCTTTCTATCCTAATCGTATTGCACGAATTAGGACATTTTATTCCTGCGCGAATTTTTAAAACGCGTGTTGAAAAATTTTATTTATTCTTCGATCCATATTTTTCTTTATTTAAAATAAAAAAGGGAGATACTGAATATGGTATCGGTTGGTTGCCCTTGGGCGGATACGTGAAAATATCTGGAATGATTGACGAGTCGATGGATAAAGAGCAAATGAAATTGCCACCACAAGATTGGGAATTTCGTTCTAAACCAGCTTGGCAACGCTTAATAATTATGATTGGCGGTGTCACCGTAAACGTAATTTTAGGCGTTTTAATTTATGCAATGGTTTTGTTTGCTTGGGGAGAAGAATATCTTCCTACCGAAAATGCAAAATATGGTATCGCTTGCGATTCACTTGCTTTAAAAATGGGATTAAAAGATGGAGACAAAATTCTTTCTGTTGAAAACAAACCTGTAAAAAGCTTCGGTAGAATTGTGGGAGAAGTTGTTTTAGGTCAAGTGAAAACAATTCAAGTAGAACGTGATGGACAAAAAATAGATATCAATGTTTCTGATGACAACATCAGTGAGATGATTAAGAAAAGTAAAAGTCCTTTAATCTCTCCTCGTATTCCATGTGTTGTTGATTCGGTAGCGCCTGGGTTGGCTGCAGATAAAGTTGGTTTCAAAAAAGGGGATCAGATTATTTCTATTAATAACAAACCCACCACATTTTTTAATGAAGTAACAGCCGCATTTAAAGCCAACCCATACACGGTTGCAAACATAGAGGTTTTACGAAATAATGATACCGTTTTAATGCGAACACCTGTGAATGGCGAAGGAACAATTATTGGATTTATTACTGCTCCAATAAATAAATTTTTAGCGCTTGATACTATTAATTATTCTTTCTTAGAAGCTTTTCCTGCAGGAATATCAAAGGCGAAAAAAACATTTGTTGATTATATCAAACAGTTTTCTGTCATCTTCACTGTAAAAGATGCACACAAACAATTGGGTGGATTTGGAACCATTGCATCGGCATACAGCAAACAATGGGACTGGGAAAATTTCTGGGGTTTCACAGCGTTCTTGAGTATTGCCTTAGCAATTATGAATATTTTGCCGATACCTGCCTTAGATGGCGGTCATGTAATGTTCTTGCTATATGAAGTGATTACTCGCAGAAAACCGAATGAAAAACTTATGGAATATGCACAATATGCTGGAATGTTTTTGTTACTGGCATTGTTGTTGTATTCTAATGGGCTAGATCTAGTAAGAGCAATTTTCGAATAAATTTTTCTTATCATTAACTGAATGATTTCTTTAGCTAAATATTTTTTCCTTTTCATTGTTTTTACTACTTCTGCAATTTCTTTTGCTCAAGAAGGAACTCGTAATGCTGAAGCAACAGGCAAAACATCAAGCGGGAAAATTTGCCTTGTTCCTTTCGAACCCAAATTATATATGAGTGAAATTGATCAGAAAATCAATCAACAAACAAAATGGGATTGGGAAACCATTCGTGAAAATTTCAGACATGAACTGGATGCGCAATTAAAATTAAAACTTCAAAGTACTTTTTCTGTTCTTTCTTTTTATGCTGACTCAGCTAAAATGTCAAAAGACTTAGATTATGCTTATAATTCAACAAGCTTGTCGTACGATCCTGTTAACAAGCCTACAGATGCCAAAGCAGCCAACACAAGCAAGTCGGGCATTTCAAACGGGCAAATCGTTGTGGAGCAAAGTAGTGATAAAAAATTTATGAATACGAAGCTTACAAACGTTGAAGTGCTTTCTTATTTGAACAAAAAATACGCGAGTGAATATTTCGTTTTTATCAATCAATTGGATATTAAAAACGACATGAATTCTTATGACATGAGCACCGATACTTATCAAAGAGAAATTGTTGTGCACTATTCCATTTTAGACATTACGGGAAAAACAATCAATGCGGGAGTAGCCACTTCTCGCTTTTCATCGAAAGAAAACAATCCTAAGAAAATAGTTGCACAATGCTTCTCGCCCATTGCAACCTATATTGCCGCTAAGTTTACTGCCATAGCAAACCCAAAGCCTGTCCCTCAAAAAAACTAGTCGAATTTTTAGTGTTTTAAGTATTTCCGTTGTTGTTTTTCCTTAAATTTGTTACCCCAACAAAACAATGCTATGGAAACATTAACAAAACAATCTTTTGGAATAGAAGCTGTTCTAAAAGAATTAGGAATCAAAGAAAATAATTACGGTGCATCTACCGGATTAAAACATACTTCCACAAAAGGAAAAAAAATCGATTCGTATTCTCCTGTCGATGGAAAATTAATTGGCAGCGTAAATGCTGCTACAGCAGAAGATTATACCACTGTTATGAAAACTGCTGATGAAGCATTCAAAACATGGAGATTAATGCCTGCTCCTAAACGTGGAGAAATTGTTCGTCAGATGGGCGATCAATTGCGCAAATACAAAGAGCCTCTTGGAAAATTAGTTTCTTATGAAATGGGGAAAAGTTTGCAAGAGGGATTAGGAGAAGTTCAAGAGATGATCGACATCTGTGATTTTGCAGTTGGATTATCTCGTCAACTTTATGGATTAACCATGCACAGCGAACGCCCAATGCATCGTATGTACGAGCAATGGCATCCGTTTGGTGTGGTAGGAATTATTTCTGCATTTAATTTCCCCGTTGCTGTATGGAGCTGGAATGCTGCTTTGGCTTGGGTGTGTGGAGATGTTTGTATTTGGAAACCAAGTTCAAAAACACCTTTATGTGCAATCGCTTGTCAAAATATAATTGCAGATGTATTAAGAAACAATAACGTTCCAGAAGGAGTAAGTTGTTTAGTTATCGGAAACGAATCAGGTGATTTGATCAACAATGATAAACGTATTCCACTGGTTTCTTTTACGGGTTCAACTCGCATCGGACGACACGTATCAAAAACTGTCGCTGAACGTTTTGGAAATACCATTTTAGAATTAGGCGGAAACAATGCAATTATTATTTCAGAACATTCTGATTTAAGTATGGTATTGGTCGGTTCTGTTTTTGGCGCAGTAGGAACAGCAGGACAACGTTGTACTTCAACTCGTAGATTAATTATCCACGAAAGTGTTTACGATAAAACAATTGCTGTTTTGAAAAATGCATACGGACAATTAAAAATTGGAAATCCATTGGATTCAAACAATCACGTTGGTCCGTTGATTGATCAAAATGCAACAAAAGATTATTTGAATGCAATTGAAAAAGCAAAACAAGAAGGGGGAAAAATAATTGTTGATGGTGGAGTTTTAACTGGCGAAGGATACGAAAGTGGATGTTATGTAAAACCTTGTATCATTGAAGCAAAAAACGAATATCATATTGTTCAAGAAGAAACCTTTGCTCCAATTTTATATGTAATGAAATACAAAACCATTGAAGAAGCAATTGCTATGCAAAATGGCGTTCCTCAAGGTTTATCATCTGCTATCTTTACAAACAACATGCGCGAGATGGAATTGTTTTTATCACAAGCTGGTTCTGATTGCGGAATTGCAAACGTGAACATTGGAACTTCCGGAGCAGAAATTGGTGGCGCGTTTGGTGGAGAAAAAGAAACAGGTGGCGGACGTGAATCTGGTTCTGATGCCTGGAAAGCTTATATGCGCAGACAAACAAACACAATCAATTACGGAACAAGTTTGCCTTTAGCGCAAGGAATTAATTTTAATATCTAGACCTCACCCCAGCCCTCTCCTTGTTCAAGGAGAGGGAGTGAGACTCGTTTAAAAATAATATTTCGAAGCACTCAACATCTTCTCGTCACCCTGAGCGGAGTCGAATGGGTAGAGAAAGCAATCCAAAATCATGAATAAAAGAAAAACATTTTTCAAAAGCGGAATAACCTTGGTTGTTTCGCTTTTGTTTTTTTGTAATTCTGTCTTGGCACAAAACATCACTCCAATTACAGGACCCTGGCATGGCATTTTACAACTCAACGATTCTTTGATGACTCCTCTTGAGGTTCATTTCGAATTAAAAAACAGTAGCGGAAAATGGAGTATGGTAATTATAAATGCTGAGGAACGGATTCTGGCAGACGAAATTATTTTGAAATCGGATTCCATATTTATTAAAATGCCTGTTTTTGATTCCGAATTTAAATGTGCATTGGAAGCGGGAGAAAAACCAGGAGAAGGGAATACAATAAAAGGAGTGTGGATTAATCATGCACGGAAAACTAAAAACACAATCCCGTTTACAGCATATATATGCACTCCTGCTTGTAAACAAGAGCTTGAAACAAAATATTCAGATTTTACGGGTATCGGAATATGGGAATGCGATTTTAGTCCGGGCACTAAAAACGCCAGCAAAGCAAAAGGAATTTTTTCTCAACCAGATCCAGCAAAGTTGCCTAGTGGAACATTTTTAACGGAGACTGGGGACTATCGCTTTTTAAGCGGCAATTATTCAGGAGACAGACTTTATCTGTCTTGTTTCGATGGCTCACATGCCTTCTTGTTTACTGGAACAATAAAAGGCGATTCGATTGTTGATGGCCATTTTTATTCCGGAGCACACCATCACGAACCGTGGGTCGCCAAACGCAATGATAATTTCCAGCTCCGTAATCCTGATTCACTTACTTATTTAAAACCCGGATTTACTAAAGTTGATTTCAATTTTAAAAATCTAGAAGGAAAAAATGTTTCGTTGCAAGATGAAAAATTCAAAAACAAAGTAGTCATCATTCAAATCATGGGAACTTGGTGTCCGAACTGTATGGACGAAACAAAATTTCTGGCTCCGTTTTATGATAAGTACAATTCAAAAGGATTGGAAGTAGTTGCGCTCGCCTTTGAACGCACAGATGATTTTAACAAAGCAGTAAATAATATTCAGCGATCGAAAACTCGTTTTAATGCGAAATACGAATTTTTAATTACAATGAAAACGGGAAAAGACCAAGCCTCAGAAGCATTACCGATGTTGAATGAAGTGATGGCTTTTCCTACAACAATCTACATCGATAAAAAAGGTGTTGTCCGTAAAATTTATACTGGATTTAATGGTCCAGCTACTGGTGAAGCTCACACAAAATTTGTGGAAGAAACAACTCACTTTGTAGAAAAGCTATTATCGGAATAAATCTTAAAAATTCTTGAACCTGCCGAAGACACCTAGCGGAAGCTTATTCCCTTCGGTTGCTTGCAAATACAACTCGCCAACGTTCAAATCTTTTCCTGCTTTTGCTTTTAACATGTTTTCGATGATAAGTGCAGAAAAGCCCAATGAATAAGCATTCAGAATTAAAAAATGTTCTTTATCATCTAACAAATTTAAAACAGCTTGCATCATTTCATTGATGTTGTCTTCTAGCTTCCACTTCTCTCCATTCGGTCCATGGCCAAATGCAGGAGGATCTAAAATAATTCCGTTATATTTATTTCCTCTTTTTTCTTCACGCTTCACAAATTTCAAAGCATCTTCTACTACCCAACGAATATTATTTAATCCAGAAAGCTC